>CALXJQ010000097.1 GCA_944388665.1 uncultured Clostridia bacterium | reverse complement strand
ACTGCCAGTTGACTGAATCTCTAGTGTTCCTCTATTATAGATAATTCCAGTTGATAATGTAATTGTGTGGCCTTTTAAGTCTAGCACTATATTTTTGTTGTCTGGAATATACACCGGCATTGACTGCGTGAAGTCCTTTAATATTTCAATTGTCGTCTTCGTGTTGTTTGCACTTACTGCATTTACTGCTTCGCCTATCGTCTCATATTGATTTGAGCCAATCTGAGCAACTGGGTCTAGCTTGATGTTTGTTACGTCTACTTCCTTTTCCATTGTGCTTCCATCTGCAAATGTTACTCTTACTGTGTATGAGCCATTTTCTAGTATAGTAAAGCTTTCGTTTACACTTGCTGGAGAATTGCTGTATTCTCTCTTCTCCTCTTGATTTACTAGCTCAACACTTCTTACACCTGCTTGACTTGAAGCAGTTACAGCCAAAGTATCTTGCTTGTCTCCTTCTCGTAACTCAACATCTAGCGTTGGAGTTTGAGGGTTTGGCGCTGGAGTAGTTTCCCCTCCCACCTCCCCTTCTTCTCCTGAGGTGATTTTGTATGTGCCATCCGCTTGCTGCTCTAACTGGACTCCAGATTTTAGACAAACTAGGGGACGGAAGCCCGGACGGAAGTCGTTATAGGAGTCGTAGTTCACGTGGCCAACGTAGTAAACAAACATCACGCCGCTGTAGTCGTAGGCAGACGGACTAGCGAGCCACATTGCGTAGGCCTTGTCAGTATCACTAATTACGTACAAACTGTCGTTTGTTGGTAGACCACTTATAGAAGTAGTATAGCTTCCTCCTGTTGACCATCTTACTTGATATCCAATACTATTAGCTTGATATTGTATTTGTTTGTTCGGATATTTCTGATTATATGATGCACTGAATAAGTCTAGCGTTGGCCCTCCTATTGCATATTCTGCTTTTCCTGTACTATCTGTAAATGTGTTCCATATATTTGTGTCTAACATATATGCTACTGCTTTCATATTATTTTTGGTACTGCTTGGATAACTATTTAAGTAACTTAACCATGGCTTTACTAGACTATTTGTTACATCGCTTGACCCTTTATAATCGCCTATTACATTATTGAAAGACAATCTATAATCTGTATCATTTACATATATTGATGAGCCTCCCTGGCCTCTTGGTGCATATTGTGATGATATATAGTCATCTGCTATTAAATAGATTCTATTTGTCGTGTCAGTACTGTCATTTGGATTTGTTCCTGCGTAGAAGATTTTCCATTTTACTTCTGTGTCTCCATTGCTTGGCTGGTAATCTACATATTGTCCATAATATTCTTCTGGATTGCTTGTAATGTCATCTGCATCTACCTTTTCCGTTTCTGAGACAATCTCGTACGTGCCATCTTCCTTCTGCTTTAACTCGGTGCCAGCCTTTAAACAAACTACAGGGCGGAAGCCCGGATAGTTGGCAAGGCCATCACAGTAGTCTACGCTCACGTTGCCGATAGAGTGAACAATCATCACGTAGTAGGCGCCAGCGTGGTCATGGGCAGACGGACTAGCGAGCCACATTGCGTGAGCCTTGTCAGTATCACTAATTACGTACAAACTATCGTTCGTTGGCAGACCACTTATAGAAGTACTATAGCTTGAGTCACTAGACCACTTTACTTGATATCCTCTACTATTAGATGTTTGATATTGTATCGTCTTCGTTGGATATTTTTGGTTATATGATGCGCAGAATAAGTCTAGCGTTGGTCCTCCTATTGCATATTCTGCCTTTCCTGAGCTATCTTTAAATGTGCTCCATACATTTGTATCTAGCATATATGCTACTGCCTTCATATTATCATTCGTACTGTCTGGATAACTATTCAAGTAACTTAACCATGGCTTTACTAGACTATTAGTTACATCACTTGAACCACTATAATCGCTTATTACATTATCAAATGCTAACGTATAATTTGTCCTAGTCGTAGATATTGACGATCCGTCCTTTCCTTGTGGTGCATACTCAGATGATATATAATCATCTGCTATTAAATAGATTCTGCTTGTTGTGTCGCTTGGGTCATTTGGATTTGTTCCTGCGTAGAATATTTTCCATTTTACTTCTGTATCTCCATTTTTTGGTTGATAATCCACATATTGTCCATAATACTCATCTGGATGACTTGCTATATACTCTGCTGAGCCTGGTTCTGGTGCTACTACGTTCAATGTTGTGTAGTAGCCTCTGCTGCTGCCGTCGAATAGGCAGGCTGTTACTATGTCTCCAGCTTTTAGCCCTGTTATTGTGTAGCCGCTGTCTACTGTTTGCCATTCGCCTGTGTTAATTCTATATTGCAATTCTAATGTGTTGCTGCCTGTTTTGCTTACAGTTACACTAGCTGTGCTATAACTGTCGTCCCACTGTAGGTCGCCATACTCGATGGCTCCAGTTTGTGGCTCGGTACTACCACTCTCTCTGTGACCTTCACCATATAATGCTGCACGAAAACCAGCATACTCGTTATTATCTATTGGTTCACCCACTACACCACCCATGTAGTCTGAATAATCATCATCACGATAGCTTGCTGACGAACCTCCTCCACGAAATGTCCTTGCATATCCTAGAAAAGTATTTCGCTCTAGTGTCCATTCTTCTACATTTCCAGCTAAATCGTATATATTCATCTTTTTATTTCGTTCTGCTGCTCCTGTAGTTAATATCCATGAACTTGAACTTGGCTTCGTTACATTAGTTGCATCTGACCAAGTTATACTTGAACTACTTGTACTATCTGTAGTATACTTGCCTCTATCAATTGTAAAACTTGTATTTCTGTAGTTTCCCCAACTGGTTGAGTTCCTATTTAATTCACTTACATTCAATCCCACTTTTTCTTGTAAGAACCTTAGTGTTAAATCCCACTGTACTCCAAATAGTAAATTTGCTTGCGTATTTATTTTTCTTACTAAATTCTGTGCACCGCTAAAAGATTTCGTTACTATTGGATAAGCATTTTGCTTGCTTACTGGTGTTGCTACACTTTCTATTACACTTATATTCTCATTCTCTATTGATTGTGTTGTATCAAATGTTCCTATTTCATATCTACTTATCCAAAATCCCCCATTATCATATACATTTTTTAGCATTCTATTTTTTTCAGTATTATAATCTATATAGCTACTAGAACTTCCATTATCTTCATCAGCATAATCAAAATCGCTATAATCTGACGTATATGTTTTCATATCATTATAGATTGCATCATAGTCTGTATCGCTTTTTGCTGTTGTGTAGATGCTCTTTGGCACTTCTACCCATACCCATTCATTTCCTGCTTCATCTATTGCTACTATTCCTGTGTCTTCGTCTCCTTCTTTATATGTCATTCCATCTAAATATACTGGCCCTTTTGGCTCTTCTACTGTCACTGCCTCACTTATTGTCTCTTTCTTATTTCCAGCTTTATCTACTGACAAC
Organism: uncultured Clostridia bacterium; assembly: GCA_944388665.1. Taxonomy (GTDB): domain Bacteria; phylum Bacillota; class Clostridia; order TANB77; family CAG-508; genus CAG-269. The sequence goes on along the minus strand of CALXJQ010000097.1, from coordinate 1,923 downwards.
ACGTGTAGGTAATAAGTTCCTGCTGTTGTTGCATTTAAGATTATATCTTGTGGATTATTACTAAATGTTCCACCTGTGTAGCTTGCTTCGTCTGTGCCTATTTCTGTTGCTGTTGTGTTATATACATATTTTGTTTGTGCTAGGTCTATTCCGCTCTTATCATCTGTTTGGCTTACTGTGGCTGTTACGCTATTTCCAGCTGTTACAGATGTTGCACTAAGTGTAATTGTTGCGCTAGGTGCTGTTGTGTCTGGTGCCTGTACGTTCAATGTTGTGTAATATCCTCTAGTTGTTCCATCATACAAGCATGCTGTTACTACGTCTCCATCTTTCAAGCCTGTGATTGTGCCGCCATTTTCAATTGTTGTCCATGTTCCTTCTCCTATTTTGTATTGCAATTTTAGCTCATTGCTTTCTGTTTTGTTTACGGTTACACTTGCAGTTGTGTTGGTTTCGTCCCATTGCAAGTCTCCAAATTGGATTGCTCCTGTTTGAATATCTGTGCCGCTGCCACCTTGTTCTCCGCCTTGGCCACCACCTTGTGATGCGCTTACTGTAACTGGCTCACTTATTGTTTCTTTCTTGTTTCCTGCGTTGTCTACTGTCAATACGTGTAGATAATAAGTTCCCGCTGTTGTTGCATTTAAGATTATGTCTTGTGGTGTTTTGCTGAATGTGCCTGTATAGCTTGCTTCGTCTGTGCCTATTTCTGTTGCTGTTGTGTTATAAACATATTTTGTTTTTGTTATATCTATTCCGCTGTCTGCATCTGTTTGTGTTACAGTTGCTGTGATGCTGCCATCAGTTGATACTGTTGTTGAGCTTAAAGATATTGTTGCACTAGGTGCTGCTGTGTCAGTTATTTCTATTACTTTATCTTCACTTGTTCGTGTTCCATCTGTTAGATGAACATAGATTTTGTCTCCATTTACTAAGCTATCTATGCTAACGCTATTTCCTGTTACTCGTGTAAATGTTCCTGTGTCGCCTTTTCTGTACTCTAGGTATAGGCCACTGCTTACATCTGCGCCTTTGCTTATTGTTACACTTGCTGTTCCATTGCTCCATGTTGGGCCTTCTACGTTGATTGTGCCTTCCGCATTTATATCTGGTATTGTTGCTAATGTTGTAATTCCTTTGATTTCATCTGAGCCTACGTTTCCGGCATTGTCTGCAACTTCTACCTTAACGTCATAAGTCGTTCCTGGCTCTAAGCCCTCATAAGTATAGCTTGTAGAGTTTACTGTTGCTGCTGGTGTGCTTGGATAATTTATTTCTGTGTTCTTCTTATAGTAATACTTATAGCTTGCTGAGCTTGATACTCCGCTTTCATTATCTGTTGCTGATACGCTTACTGCTATGCTTGTTTCTGCTACTGTGCCTTGGGTTAATGTTACTGTTGGAAGTACTGAGTCTTCTATATTTATTGAAGCTGGGCTTCCTGCATTGTTTCCATCCCATAAACGTGCATATACTACATTGCCACTTGTTAAGTTTGATATTGTTCCACCATTACCTATATCAGTATATGAGTCTTCTTGTGGCTGTGTTTCGCTATTTGCTACTATTTGGTATTGAATTTGTAGGCTATCACTTACTCCTGCGCCTTTACTTACTGTTACACTTGCTGTTCCTGTGTTTTGATCCCATTTAACGTTACTCCATACTATGCTTCCAGTTTGGTCATCTCCTGCATCTGGTACTGTGTCTGTTGTTATGCCTGGCAACGTGCCTGTTCCTGTATTTCCAGCATTATCTACTACTTCTACTTTAATGTCATAGCTTTCGCCTTGTACCAATCCAATAAATGTATAACTTGCATTTGTGTCTGTCGCTGTTGGCTGAGCTGGGTAATCTGCGTCTGATGTTTTCTTTATATAGTAGTTATATGTTGGTGATGCCGGCATTCCAGATTCGCCATCG
>CALXJQ010000096.1 GCA_944388665.1 uncultured Clostridia bacterium | reverse complement strand
TAATTAATAAAATAATAATTTTTTGTTTAGTTCATCCAAAGTAGTTATTCCACTTATAACTTTGCTAATTCCATCAATTATTAATGGCTTATATGAATGTTTTAGCGCTGCTTTTCTTATTTCTATACTTGACTCGCCTTGCATTACTAATTCCTTTATTTCTTCATTTAGGTCTAGTAATTCAAAAATTCCTGTTCTATCAAAATAGCCTGTGTTATTACAATATTTACATCCAATTGCATCGTAAGTTTTTCCTGATGTATCAAACTCAACCCCATATCTTTTTCCTATTGTATCTATTATTTTCTTTTCCTCAGCAGTAAACTTTCTCTCTCTTCTACACTTTGGGCATAGTTTTCTTACTAGCCTTTCTGAAATTGATGTTGCTAGCGTACTTGCAATATCGTAGTCAGTAAGTCCCATTTTTCTAAGTCTCGTTATAACTTCGATAGCATCTATTGTGTGGATTGTTGATAAAACATAGTGACCTGTTTGTCCAGCCTGTATAGCAATTTCGCCAGTCTCTTTATCACGAATTTCACCTACAAGAATTATATCAGGGTCTTGTCTTAATACTGTTCTTAATGCATCTGAGAAAGACTCTCTTGGGCCTACTTCAATCTGGTTTAACCCTGGTATACGAATTTCAACTGGGTCTTCAATTGTTGTTATGTTTACCTCTGGCCTATTTAAATGATCTATTATGCTATAAAGTGATGTTGTTTTACCTTCACCTGTAGGGGCTGCAATTATTGTTAAAGAATTTTTTCTATTTATGCTTTTTCTTAAATCTTCTTCTGTTCCTGGAAATCCTAAATCAAAAATATTTTTAATTGTACTATTTTTCTTTAATAATCTAAGAACAAATTTTTCTCCATATACATTTGGTTGTGAAGAAACACGAATGTTATAGTCTTCATACATTAAAATTCTACCATCTTGTGCTTCTTGTTTTTCCTGATGCATATTAGAAATAGCTTTAAGCCTTCCTATTATTTGTTGTTGTTTTTCTTTGTTTATTTTAGCAGCAGTAAAAAGCTCCCCATCTATTCTATATCTAATTCTAACCTGGTCTGCCATTGGCTCTATATGAATATCACTTGCTCTTCTGTTGATACCAGTTTTAATTATACTATCGACCAATCCTGTAATTGTTTCATTTTTTTCTCCAGATTCAAAGTTATCTGTTGGAGCCCCTTCAAGTGATCTTAGTATTCTATCTATATCACTTGAAAATGTGATGTATGTTTCCATTACTAAACCTCTATTTAGTAATAAAAGCCTTATTGTTTCAATACTTCTACTATCTGAAGTGTCTGCAAAACAAACTTTAATTTTTCCAGAAATTATCTCAAAAGGAACTGCTCTATTCTGCTTTGCTATATCTAATGAAAGATAATCCGTTAATTTTACTTTTATGTTACTGTTATTTAGCAAAATTCCTTTTACACCTATTATATCTCCAATTGCTTCAATTAAATCAAGGGGATCGCATACATTTAAACTATACAAAATATCTCCAATTTTTTGATTTGGATGAGTTTTTTGATATGCTAATGCATTTTTTATATCATCTTCTGTAACTATACCTCTTCTTACTAATTCGACACCTATTGGTTGTCTCTTTCTCATGTCCATACGTTTTCGTTCCTTTCTTTAGTATTCTCTTTTATTATTATACTACATAGTTAGACTTTTTACTTGATTTTTTTTAAATTTCATAAAATTTCTATCATTACATTTTTAAAGTATATTGTTGTGTATAAGATTTATCTTTTACAGCAAAAAGAACATTTACTACACTTTTTCCATTTTTTATGGTTTGAGAAAATGTACAATTTTCTACCACATAGCAAATTTTTACTTTATTTCTATATACACTCATATTATTTTTTATAAATGTATATTGAACACCATTGTCAAAAACTATATAGCTATTTCCACTTCCTTCATCAGTATTACATTCCAATACTTTGATGTTTTCATGGTTAACCTCATCTGAAAAGAAAGTATTAAATTTAGTAAATTGTGTAACTGGGTCTATACTTTGGCTAACCGATTTTGTATTTGTATAAAAATATCTGCTGATAACCGTAATTACGCCTATTAATATTGTAATTGCTATTATATATACAGTTACAGAAATTAGAGTTATTCCTCTTTCTGATTTCATTTTTTATCATCCTTCCTAAATTTAGTCTTTCTTTTGATTTAGCTTAACTTTGCTTTGCAATTATAGTTGATAGCTCTACTTGCTGTGCTTTACCTTTAAAACTATAAGTTACTTGTACATTTACTTGTTTTACTAAGCCTGATTGTGGATTGTTTTGTGGCTTTATGTCTGCATAGTCTTTTATTTCTACTTTTTTGTAAAAGCCCTCACTTCCAGCAACCTCTTGCTGTGGCACATATATGCTATTGCCATTTGCTTGGCTTATGTTTTGTATTTGTGAGAATTCTAAATTTCTTACTTTTTCAATCTCATCTACTGCAATAGATGTTGCTTCTGCTTTTAAATTAATTTCTGAAGCTGTGCTGTTAACTCTATATGACATAATAGCTATTAATGATACGAATATAAAAAGTACTACTACTGCTATTGCCACATCTACCCCAGTAAAACCTTTCTCGCTTTTAAGTTTCATTAATGTTCTTCCTTTCTATTTTATTATGTCTACCATATATAATTGTTATAAAATAAAGCAAATATTAAGATTAATATGTTTGATAAGCCTAAATAAAAGCCTATACTTATTTTTTCTTTAACATTATTGCTTTTTTCTTTTTTATGTGTTGACTTTTTTTCTTGCAATTTTTCTAGTAGTTGATAAATTGCTAATGCTAAAACTGTTACTATTATTGCACTTGCTGTAACATACTCGCCTGTAAATACTACCATGGTTATTAGCATTAATAAAGTTCCTGTTAAATAGCTATTTTTGGCATATCTTTTTAGAGTAATTGTATCAAAGATTAAAACTATTATGTATAAGATTAAATATATACCATATCTATATATATTAGCTCCTTCTACTATGTATAGATATAACATATACATAATAGATATTACTATTCCATACATTGATACCATTTTATCAATTTGCTTGTTTTCTTTATCTATTCCTGAAATTAGTACTATAAATGTAAAATATAGTGCTAAGAAAAAGTATTCTGCTACATTTTCGATTGTCAATGTATTGTAATGTAAGCCTAATAGTAAGCCAAATATTACAAAGACTGTACCTGATAGAATTTCTAATATTAAATATCTTGGTCTTATTTTTTGCTTACAATATCTACACTTTCCGCCTAAAAATATATAACTGAATATAGGAAATAAATCTAAAATTCCTAATTTATGATTACAATTTGGGCAATATGAATGTGTATGAGTAATATCTTGTCTTTTTGGTATTCTATATACTGCTAATGTATAGAAACTTCCAAATAAAGATCCTATTACAAATAGTATTATGTAAAAGAATATGTCCATTCTGTTCTCCATCCTTTTATTTTAATATAGGCATATACATTTTTAGCATGCATACGCCTATTAGTAGTTTATATTTTATTATTTTACTTTTTTATTGCATT
>CALXJQ010000095.1 GCA_944388665.1 uncultured Clostridia bacterium | reverse complement strand
AAAAAAAAAAATAAAAAATAAAAAAAAATAAAAAACAAAAAAATAAAAAAAAATAATAATAAAAAAAAAAAATAATAATAAATAAAAAAATAAATAATAATAAAAAATAAAAAAAATAAATAAAAATAATAATAAAAAAATAAATAAAATAATAATAAAAAAAATAAATAATAATAAATAAAAAAATAAATAAAAAATAAAAATAAACAAAAAAAATAAAATAAATAAATAAAAATAAAATAAGGAGTGAGAAAAATAAAAATATTTAATAAAAAAGAAAAAAACAATAGTGATGAAAATTTTTATTTAGGAAGTGTAGATAGCAAAGATAAAATTTCTCCTGCATATATAAATTTACAAAATCCGAAATATATAGAAATAGATAATATTTTTTATGCTGGCCTAATAGTAACAAACTATTATAGAGAACAAAGCGATATTTTATTAAAAACATTAATAGAAACAAACATCAACATGAACATATCAATATTCTACGAAAAACAAGATTCATATAAAGCAATAAAAGACCTAACCTATCATATTGGAAATGTAGGAGTTGAACTAAAAGAATCGAATCAAAACAAGCAAGATATTGATATAGCAGCATTTACATACAATGATGCAAAATACATAAGAAAAGAAATTCAAGTAAATAATGAAGATTTATATTTTCTATATATTTATATCAACGTATATTCAGAAGATACAAAAGAATTAGAATACTTCCTAAACAAAGTAGAAGGCATAGCGCAAAGTAAGGGCATGCAAACAAGAAGAGCCAACTTTAGACAAGAAGAATTACTAACAGCATGTTTGCCACTTTTAGAAAACAAAGAAATAGTAAAATCAGCAGCAAGAAGAAACATATTAACATCAGGATTACTTGCAACATATCCATTTATATCATCAACAATATTTGATAAAAACGGAATTTTTATTGGTACAAATATTTATAATAATTCACTTGTTTTTATTGATAGATATGATACACAAAAATATAAAAATGCTAATATATGCATATTTGGAACAAGTGGAGCAGGAAAATCATTCTATACAAAATTACTTATTTTAAGATATAAATTAATAGGCATGACACAATATATAATAGATCCAGAAAGAGAATACAATTATCTATGTGAAAAACTAAAAGGAACACAAATAAAAATTGGGCCCAACTCAGAAACATACATAAACATTTTAGAAATAAGAAAAGAAAGTATCGAAGATGGAGAAAGTGGATATTTAGCAACAAAAATAGGAAAATTAATAGGATTTTTCAATTTAGTTTTTGGAGAATTAAATGAAGAAGAAAAAGCATTAATAGAAGAAAAATTAATAGAAACATACAAATTAAAAAATATAACCTTTGATGACGAAAGTTTATACAATAAAATTACAAAAAATAATAAAATAAAAAAAGAATTCAAAAAATCAAACGAAATGCCTATTTTAGAAGACTTATATAATGTTTTAGGAAAAACAGAAAACACAAAAAAATTTCAAATAAAATTAATACCGTTTGTAAAAGGCTCAATGAAATTTTTTAACAATTATACAAATATAGAATTAAACAATTCATTAATAGTAGCAGACATCTATGACTTAGGTGAAGACAATTTAAAATATGGCATGTATTTATTTACTGATATTTTTTGGGACAAAATAAAAGAAAATCGAAAAGAAAAAAAAGCAATCTATTTAGACGAAATCTGGAGACTAATAGGTGTAACATCAAACAAAGAAGTAGCAAGTTTTATTTATAAAATATTCAAAACAATTAGAAAATACGGAGGAAGTCGGAGTAGCAATAACACAAGACATTTCAGACATCTTTAGCTTAGATGGTGGAACCTATGGAAGAAGCATATTAAATAATTCAAGTATAAAAACATTCTTTGCACTAGAAGAAGAAAATATAAAAATATTAGCAGAATACGCAAGCCTATCAGACAAAGAAAAAGTAGAAATAAAATCTCTAAAAAGAGGAGAATGCCTAATGTTTGTGGGTGATGATCATATACTTACAAAAATAGAATGTTGCGAAGCAGAAAAAAAATTAATAGAGGGTGAGACGGCAAGTGAAAAAAATAATAACAGCAATTAATAATCCAAAAATAAATGAAGAAATAAATAAAAACCCCAACATAGAAACAATAAGCAAAGACGTTCAATACAGAGAAGCAATTTTAGAATTATTAGAGCAATTTAAAAATACAGACATAATTATTTTATATGAAAAAATATTAGGAAAAATTACAATAGAAGAATTAATAATAAAAATTCAAAAAATAAATCCAAAAAAAAAAATAATTATTATATTAAAAAAAAAAAATAACAATAAAATAAAAATGTTATTAAAAAGAAATATTAAAAATATTTATTTTAAAAAAGATTTAAAATATAAAAAAATAATTAATATTATTAATAATAATTTATTAGGAAATAAAATAAAAAATAATAAAATAAAAAATAATAAAAAATTAATTAATGAAAAAATAAAAAATAAAATAAATAATAATAAATTAAATAATAAAAAAATAAATAATAAAATAATTAATAATAAATTAATTAATAAAATAAATAATTATAAATTAATAAATAATAATAAAAATAAAATAATAACAATAATCGGAAAAAATAATTTAGAAAAAAATAAAATAATAATTTTTTTAATTGAATATTTGAAAAACAAAAAAATACTATTTATTAATTTTGAAAAAAATGATCAAAAAATAAAAAATGATTTTAAATTTTTCAGAATAAATTTTAATAAAAATATAAAATTTATTTATAATCCATATTTATTTCTTGAGAAAATTCAAACCGAAAAACCAGAAAAAATATTCGAGAAAATCAAACAAAAATTTGACTTCATAATCATAAAAGACAGTTACATTTTTGACAAAGAAATTAAACACAATATTATTGAAAATACTGATACATTCGTCTGGACAGTGAGCCTTAAAGACTTAGGCATAAAAGAAATATCGCAAATGAAACGATTTTCGCAGAAATATTTGCAAAACATCAAAAGTAGTTTACATATTATCGCGAAAAATATTTTCTTAAAAGACATTAATCCTTCATTGCTGAAAAAAACATTGTCAGAAAAAAAGAACATCTATTTGAGCAGTTTTGAATACGAATATATAAATTATAAAAAAAATTTGAAAAAAAATAAAAGAAAAATAAAAATTAATATGATTACAAAAATAAAATTAGAAAAAATAATTAATTTGTAAAGAAATGAAAAATATATTTATTCATTATTAAATAATTAAACAAACTATACAGAAAAGTATACAGAAAGTATACAGAAAAATTTGATAAAAAAATTTATAGGAGTTGATATTATGTCAGTAAATAATTTAGAAATAGAAAATCAAAATGGACTTGCCATTGAAAATAATGTGGAAATCGAAAAGGAGCAAAATAAATTTTTAGAAACAACTTTAGGAAAAGTAGTAAATACAGGACTTGAAATTGGAATTCGAGCTCTATTACCAGATTTTATAGAAAACGAAGTTATCGAAATAAAAGATAATCTTTTTAATTATGGCATTAAAGATGGCTTAAAAAAGACAGTAGATGATGCAATTAGTTTAGGCAAAAATGCATTAGGAATATTTAACAAAGATTTTGAAAATGTAACTCAAATGCGCGATGCAGTAAAAATAGGAGGAATAGTAGATGGCGTATCAGATTTGATTGACATCGGAATAAATAAAGTAGGTCAAAGTGGTAAAATTAGCAGTAACATTTTAGATATGATAAAGATTGGAAAAGATGCATTATTAGATAGCGTTTCAAACGGCATAGAAGAAAATTTTTTAAATCAAATAGATGAGATTAAAAATCTTGAAAATAATGTAGAAGAATGGAAAGAAGCTTTTGAAAATAAAAATATTGAAGAAATGGATAAAGCTTATGAAAAAATAAAAGACAGCTCAGCAGGAATTGCGCCACTTAAACAAATAATACAAGAAACAAGTCTTGTAGAAAACCTACATAATTTAATTAAAAACAATGGAAATAACTTTGACTTGACAGAGCAACAACTTCAACTTGCAGGGCAGCTAAGCTGAAAAATGTAATAATTTTAGGCCTCTTTACACTTACTCGTAAATATGCCATAATATACGAGAAAGTGTAAGGAGATGCATAAATATGGAAATTGAGAAATTAAAAAGTTTTTTGAGAAAAAATCATGGTTATATAACTACTAGAGAAATTGAAAATATTGGTATTTCAAAAACATCAATACCAAAACTAATAAAACAAAAAGTATTAAGAAAAGTAGCTTATGGGATTTATATTGATAATAATTTAATAGAAATAGTAAACAACTACTTTATGCAAAAAAATAAAGATTTAACTACTTTAGAAGAATATTCAAAAATATTTAAAGTGCATGAAAAATTTGAGTATATAATGGAGGTTTTAATTTAGTGAATTTTTAATAAAAGATAAAACATAAAAAGCAAAACAATTATTGATAGAAGAAAGAATATGTTAAAACTAAAAGCCTAACAAGTTTTGTAAATAAATGTGGACCAAATAAAGTTATTGAAAAAAATATATAAATTGTAGTATAATAATATATAATATATTTTTTGGAGGAAAAAACATGTTTAAACATGAAAAAGATATAATTAATTATATAGTAATTTGTATAAATGAGTTTGCAAAACAATGTAATATGACAAGTAAAGAAGCATATTTCTATTTAAGAGATTTTAAAGGAATTGAATTTTTAAAAGAAAATTATGAGGCAGAACATACAGTTAGCCTTGATGATGCAGTAGAAGATTTAAAACAAGTATGTAAAAATAACGGAGGAGGAACTAAATGAGATTATATCATGGATCTAATTTAAAAATAGATAAAATTGATTTATCAAAATGTAAACCATACAAAGACTTTGGTAAGGGCTTTTATTGTACTACAATAAAAAAACAAGCAGAATTTATGGCTGAAAGAGTAGTTAAAAGGCAAGGACGGAATAAAAACAATAAATATCTTTGAATTAGATGAGAAAATTTTTGAAGACAAAAAATTGAATATTAAAAAATTTGAAAAACCAACAAAAGAATGGGCAAAATTTATTTTAAATAATAGGGATAGAAATTATAAATTTCCAAAAAGTAAAGAATGTAATATTGATAATAAATATGATTTAGTAATAGGGCCAGTAGCGGATGATGACATTATCGTGTTATTTCGAACTTTTGTAAATGGCTTAATTGATATGGATACACTAATTAAAGAACTTACATATAAAGAATTGACAGATCAATATTCTTTCCATACTGAAAAGGCAATTCAATATTTGAAAGGAGTATAAAAAATGGTATTAGAAAAATTAAAATATTTAGTTGAATGCACGACTCAAGATTTAATTGAGTATTTAATGGAAGATAATAATATAACTATGGAAGAAGCAATGGACATAGTTTATAGTTCAAAAACATTTGAGTTGTTAAATGATTTTGGAACACATTTATATTATGAATCTCCAAGTTATGTGTATGAATATTTAAAAGAAGAATTAAAAAACAAGAAAAATAAATAAAAACTATAACTAAAACTATACCTAGAAGTACATTAAACAACCAAATAAAATGATAAAATTATATCAATGATTCCTTCACATTATACTAATTTTTTAAAGCCCACATTTTTTAAAAAATAAATATGTACTACGAATAAAATCATAAATATAATTTAAAGTAGGCTCTGAACAATTATTTAAAATCCTATTAATTTTAGAGATAGTGGAATTATTATTACTCGTTCCGTATAAAATATAGTCTGTAGAACAACCAGTAAAATTCACAATTTTTTTCAAAGTTTTTAAACTGATAGCTCTTTCGCCTCTTTCAATTTGACCCAAAAAAACATCTGATACATCTACGGCTTCTGAAAATTTTTCTCTTGTCATGTGAAAACTAAGCCTTAAATTTCTAATTCTTTCGCCAATTTCTATATTCTCTTGCATTTCAAACCTCCATTCTTCAAGTTTTCTTTATTATATAACAATAGAATAAAAACAATAAATATGCTAAAAGCATATAATAAAAACATACACAAAGAATAATGTACAATGCCGAAATATATCAAGTATAAAGCAGAAAATTAAAGCAAAAACTAAAAAATGTTAAGAACAGATATAACTATAAATATATAAAAAATAAAAAATAATTATATAAAATACTTGATTTTAATATATGCTTAAATTATAATTTTAATATATGCTATTAGCTATTTTATAAATAAAAAATGCGTAAGAAAAATTAAATATCTACATATTAACAAATTGGCTTTTTGAATACTATTTATAAAATAGTAAATACTTATTAATAGAATAAATAAAAAAACAAATGAAAAGGAAGGAGATAAAAAGGTGGAGAGAAGAAAAAATATCAGAGGAGTTACTTTAATTGCACTAGTAGTTACAGTAATTGTTTTATTAATTTTGGCGCGGAGTAACGATAACAGCCATAACAGGCGATAATGGAATTATTAAGCAGGCACAAGATGCGGCAGAAGCCACTGCAAAAGCTCAAGCGATTGAAAAAGTAGAAATGGCTGTATTGCAGAGCTTCGGAAAAAATGGAGAAATTGACAAGGACAAGTTGATAGAAAATCTGCAAGATGTTGATGGAGTAGACCCAAGCACAATACCATCAGATTCAGATTTTGACTTTCCATTAACCATTGTAGTTGATGACTACGAGGTAGTAATTGAAGAAAATGGAGATGTTCACATCGAAGGAGAAGAAAGTGGAAATACAAACACGACACCAGGTGGAAACACTAACACTGGAAGTGGCAACACCAATACAGGTGGCGGAAACACCAATACAAATCCAGGAGGAAATACTAATACTGGCGGAGATAATGGAACTGGAGGAGGCAATACTAGTGGTGAAGATAACGAAGCTGGTGAGAATAATGGAAGCGGAGACACAAATACTACAAATGAAATAGAAATACCAGATGCAGGGGCAGATGGAATAATAGAGGTATCAGAGCTAAGATGGGATAATGGAACAGCAAGCATAACAATAAGTAAAGGAGCAGGAGTAGACAGTTCACTAAAAATGCAATATAAAAAAGCTGACCAGAGTGATGACCAATATGTTACAGTAAATGGAAATAGCGAAACAATAAGTGGGCTAAAAGACGGAGACATAGTAATAGTAAGATTAACTGATGGAAAAGGAAATTATGGTGGCATAAAAACAATAAACATTGAAGATGCAAATAATCCAATAGTAATAGTAAATCAAGGCACAGTAACAGAAACAAGTATAGCAGTAACAGTAAATGCAACAGATAGTGAATCTGGCATACCAAGCCCAGCAACGTATAAATACTATATAAAGAAGAGCACAGATTCAAGCTACCCAGACACACCAGATGAAACAAACAACAGCAATAGCTATACATTTGATGGCCGAGAAGATAATACAAGTTATGACATTAAAGTAGAGGTGACAGATAATGCAGGAAACACAGGATCAGGCGAATTAAAAGGAATAAAAACATTAATTACAATTCCAAATATAAATGATGATGGAGTAATAAATGTAGATGGACCAAACTGGAAAGGAGACGGAACAGCTGATATAACGATTACAAAAGGAGACAAAGTAGATGACGACCTTTATATTGAATATAAAAAAGAAGGCGACGATGAATACACAAGGTTAGAAGATGGAGAGACAATAGACGACTTACAATCAGGAGATAAAATTTATATTCACATTACAGATGGAGACAGAAATAGTGAAGACAAAGTAATAGAAATAAAAGATGAAACGAATCCAACAGTAACTGTAACGCCAGGCACAGCAACAGAAACAAGTATTCCAGTAACAGTAAATGCTACAGATAGTGAATCTGGCATACCAAGCCCAGCAACTTATAAATACTATATTAAAAAGAGTACAGATGAAACTTACCCAACAGAACCAAATGCAACAGAACCTAATTCAACTTACACATTTACAGAGCTAGATGACAACACAAAATATGATATCAAAGTAGAAGTAGCAGATAGAGCAGAGAATACAGGCACAGGAGAAGCAACGGAAATACAAACACTAATAACAATACCAGATGCAAATGCAGACGGAGCAATAAAGGTAAGTGATCCACAATGGAATAACGGCACAGCAAGTATAACAATAACAAAAGGCGAGAATGTAGATGAAAGCCTATATATCGAGTACAAAAAAGAAGGCGATAGTGACTACACAAGATTAGAAGGAGACACAATAACAGGCTTAACAAATGGAGAAAAAATTTACATTCATCTAACAGATGGAACTAGAGATGGAGCAGATAAAGAAATAACAATAAATGATACAGTAGCACCAACAGCACAAATAAACCTAAGTGCAACAAGTACAGACACAAACGGAAGTATCACTGCAACTGTAACACAAACAGATGCTGAAACGGGAATAAATATAACACAGACAAAATATGTATATAATACAACAGCAACAGAAATTGGAACAGATGATGCAAGCTACACAGGTGGAATATTCAGCAAAACACCTCAAGAAATTATCTTAAATACAACAACAGCAGGCACTTATTACTTACATGTATTGTCAGTGGACAATGCTGGAAATAAGAAAGAGACAATAAGTGGGGCAGTGACAGTAGAAGAGCCAAAAGAACCAGCAGGAAGTGAAGGGTTGCCAGGAGATGTAAGTGGTTTGACACCAGTAGAAGGGGACGAAGATACAGGAATAGTAGCAAAAGACGAAGCAGGAAACGAATGGGTATGGGTAGAAGTACCAAAGAGTATATTCACAACAGCGACAAGCGATACAGACTATGATGCAATATACAATGACATGAAAACGTATACAGCAGATTACAGCGACAATAATTATACAGATGCTTATGTAAGTGGAAGTGGAAACTTTGCTAGCGAAACAGAATATAATAATGAAAAAAATAGAATGTTAAAGAGTGTATATAACAACGGAGGATTTTGGATAAGCAGATATGAAATAGGAACATTTGATGCAACAGAGGCAGTGGCAGAAAACACAACAAATGTAACGCCAGTAAGTCAACAAAATGCCTACCCAATAATAAATAAAACACAACCGCAGTCACAACAAATAGCTAGAAAAATAAATAGCAGGGCGAACTTATTATTTGGAGTGCAATGGGACTTAACGCTTAAATTCTTACAAGAAAAAGCAAATTTAAGTGTAAGTGAATTGAATAGTGATTCAACAAGCTGGGGAAATTATGGAAATGCAACTTTTACAGCAGACAGAGGCCAATACAATACAAACTTCAATTTGAGCAGTGGCTGGACAAATGCAACAAGTGTAATTCATTATGGAGATGACATGGGCAATAATATTTGGCGATTAACAACAGGAGCAGCAGACTACACAAAGAAAATGAATATATATGATCTTGCTGGAAATATTAAAGAATGGACACTAGAGAAAGATGCTTCAAATAATGTAATCTATCGTGGAGGCAGTGGCAACAGCAATGGCATATACTTCCCAGCAGGAAGTCGAAATGGCTATGACACTAACAATTACGATGGAGTTGGATTACGTGCATCTTTATATGGTAATGGCACGACCCAAGGCGGAGGTAGTACTGAACCACAAACTGGAGTAATAGAATTTGGCAACTTACAGTGGGACAGTAGCTATACAATAGCTAGTGTAACAGTAAGCAAAACAGAAGACAACACATTAGATTTACAATATAAAATCAACGAAGGCGAATGGACAACAATAGAAAGTGGTAGCACAATATCAAACTTACACAATGGAGATATAGTAATAGCCTGCTTGTTTGATGGAACAAACAGAGGTTATTACACAACCTTAAATGTAGTTGGAGACATAACGCCACCAACAGCACAAATAAGCTTAAGTGCAACAAGTGCAGAGCCAGAAGGAACCATTATAGCAACAGTAACACAAACAGACAACGAAAGTGGAATAGACATAGCAAAAACAAAATATGTATACAACACAACAAGTGACGAGATTGGAACGAATGAGCAAAATTATATAGGTGGAACATTTAGCAAAAATCCACAAGATATAATCTTAAGTACAACAACAGCAGGAACTTATTACTTACATGTATTATCAGTAGATAAAGCAGGAAATAGTAAAGAGACAATAAGTGAGGCAATATCAGTAAAAGCACCAATACCTGGAGATATAGAAGGGCTAACACCAGTCGAAGGAGACGAAAATACAGGAATAGTAGCAAAAGACGAAGCAGGAAACGAATGGATATGGGTAGAAGTACCAAAAAGCATATTTACGACAGCAACAAGCGATACAGATTATGATGCAATATACAATGATATAAAAACGTATACAGCAGATTATAGTAACAGTAATTACACAGATGCTTATGTAAGTGGAAGTGGAAACTTTGCTAATGAAACAGAGTATAATAATGAAAAAAATAGAATGTTAAAAAGTGTATATGATAATGGCGGATTTTGGATAAGTAGATATGAGATAGGAACAACAAATGCAAGTGAAGCAACAGCATCATATACAACAAATGTAACAACTCCAGTAAGTAAGCAAAATGCATATCCAATAGTAAATAAAACGCAACCACAATTGCAGCAAATAGTAAAAAAGATGAATAGCAATGCA
>CALXJQ010000094.1 GCA_944388665.1 uncultured Clostridia bacterium | reverse complement strand
AGTTTTTTAAATCCACACCATTTATATTTGCTTTCCAACCATCTGGAAACGGAATGCTAGGAAAGTCCTGTGAAATGGCTAATGCTTTTCTATATCCAGCTGAATTCTTAAATAGATTATTTGTAACAAGATCAACGCCATCGGGGTTAATCATTGGAACAACAAATATAGAAGCTGAATCAAACAGACTTTTAATAGAATAATTATACAGTTTTTTGTCAGAAACGTAACTATCACAGTAATCCTCAATAAATTTCATAAGCAAAGTAGAAGTAATCCATTCATTGCCATGAATACTGCCAGAATAAAATACTTTTTTAGGGCCTTTTCCAAGTTTAATGGCATAAATATTGTTACCCAGAACGCTATTGCCAATAATCTGGACATTTAAAAATGGATATTTTCTAGTTAAAAAAATTAAATTCCTTCTTAAAACAGTAGAATTATAAGGGACATTAGTTTGCACTATATTCATATTAAACATATCCTTTCTATAATAAAATTGAAAGTTCATCATAAGAACATAATATTATTAATAAAGTATGATAAAAAGGTAACTTTGGTTACAATTAATGATGCATAACCAACTAACATTTAATGACTTTATTAGAAGAATGTAAATTATAAAGATATAATTGATTTCAATCAAAGAAAATGTTAAAATTTAATAAAATGTTGTGCTAAAAAGAATTTATTTTTTCAGAAAGGAATAGTAAAAGATGCAGAAAATAATTGTCAATAAAAAATATAATAATAAAAAATTAAAAGATGTTATATGCAGCACTTTACCGCAAATATCTCCTAACTTATTTTTTAAAACGTTAAGAAACAAAGATATTAAAGTAAATGAAAAGAGAGTTCATGAGAATATAACAGTATTTGAAGGTGACGAAATTTTAGTATATATTCCGGATAGTAAAATAGATAGCAACTTCCAGCTAGATATTGTGTATGAAGATGAAAACATATTAGTTATAAATAAACCTTATAATATAGAGGTGGTAAAAACTAATAATCAAAAAAGTTTAACAGACTATGTGCAAGCAAAATACAGTGACCAAGAATTTAAGCCATCTCCTTGCCACAGAATAGATAGAAATACTTCTGGCTTAGTGTTATTTGCTAAGAATAAAGAAGCTTTAGAAGTACTATTAAACAAATTCAAAAACCATGAAATTGAAAAACATTATCTAGCACTTGTTTATGGAATTCCAAAAGAAAAAAGCAAAAAATGTGAAGCATATTTATTTAAAGATAGCAAGAAATCAAAGGTATATATATATGATGACTTTAGAAAAGGCTCACAAAAAATTATAACCATTTATAATGTGCTACAAGAGTATAAAGACAGTAATACGGCATTACTAGATATACAGATAGAAACGGGGAGAACACATCAAATAAGAGCACATCTAGCACATCTTGGCTACCCAATAATAGGAGATCGGAAAATATGGCATTAATTCAATAAATAAAAAATTTAATAAAAAATACCAGATGCTTTATAGTTATAGTTTAAAATTTAACTTTACGACAGATGCTGGGATTTTGAGCTATCTAAAAAATAAAGAGATAAAATTGAAGGAAATTAAGCTTCAATGGAACGATAGCAATACTAAAAATGTATGAAATCTTTTAGAAGAGCTCTTGTCTCTTTATGCTCTTCTAAATAATTATTTACTCCATCTATTCCTTGCTCATGCATTATTGTCATAATTTTATTATATTCTCTCATTCCCTTAATGCCAGTTTTTTCATACACTTCAATAATTTCATTGCACCCTGACGCTTCAACATCTCTAACGCCATCTATACTTGCAATGTTGTCTTCCAATGTTTTTATTTTCTCAAAATCTTCTACACTATTTATATCAAATGTTATAATAAATGAATTAGGGAATATATCACTGGAAAAATCATCTAAAATATTTGAATTCATTTCATTTTTAAGATTGTTTAAGGCATCTTCATTTGAAATAAGTTTGACATTCTTAACATATTCAAGATTTTCTAAATTTTCTTGTATATCATTTATATTCTCGTTTGAGTTTTCAACAAAAACTTGCAAAGCTGCTAGATTTTCAAAAATCTGTACTGCTTCTAATTCGTCATTTTTGCTCTTATTTTTAATAGCTCTTATAGAAACAAAAACTAAAATTCCAACCAATAATACTATTAATAAAATTATTATATATTTTTTCTTCAAATTAATTTCCCCTTTTACATTATTATATTTATAGTCGATCTATTAATATTTTCGTTTGTTTTACTTATTATTAAAATATTTCAAACTAGCTGCATCCCAAATTTTAGATAACTTTTCTAAGCCACTTTTATTCCTGTATCAATTACTTCTTTAATAAAATAATCAGATTCTTCATCAAAATCATTATCGGCACTATCAAACCAATAATTCATTAAATCTATATTATTCATACGTTTTCCTCACTTTTCATTTATTATTATAACATTAAAGTTAATATTTTACTATATTTTAGTAATAATATTTTATAAAAAATTTACATTAAAATTTATTGTAGTAGAATAATTTTATATATAATGTTTAATTTTTTATTATCAATGAGAAAAAATTACTCCCACAAAATTCTAAAGCTATTTA
>CALXJQ010000093.1 GCA_944388665.1 uncultured Clostridia bacterium | reverse complement strand
GAATTAGCTCACTTAGAAATGGTTGGAACTATAGTTCATCAATTAACTAAAGATGCTTCAATAGAAGAAATAGAAAAAGCAGGATTAAGTGCATATTATACAGACCATGGGGTAGATGTATATCCACAAGCAGCAGCAGGCTATCCATTTACAGCCTCAGTACTTGCTTGTAAAGGAGATCCAGTAGCAAACTTACAAGAGGATTTAGCTGCTGATAAATAAGATTTTTAGTGCAACCAATAGTGAAAAAACAATGAAAAATCGCTGTAAATACTGAAAAGTACACGATTTTTGGTACAAAATACCAAACTAGTTGCACTTATTACCTTTTTAATCTAAGTAAGGTAGTAAAGAGCAACCAAAAATTAATAGGTCTAAATTAAGAAAAACGCTACTAGAATAAGCATTACCAGAAAAATGGTAGTGTTTATTTTTTTTATTAAAAAAACAAAAAAACTCGTGAAAAAATAGCAATTTTAAAATAGGTGTCATTTTTGACCTATATTAAAATTGAACAAAAAAGCAAAAAAAAATAATAAAAAAATAATATAAGATTTTTAAAATTAAAAATACACAAATTTTAAATGTAAATATTAAAATAGAGAGTGGGAGTAAACTATTATGGAAAGTTATGTACAAAGTAGTTATTATGCAATAATACCAGCATATATTAGGTATAATAAAGAATTAAAATTTGCAGAAAGATTAATGTATGGAGAAATTACAGCATTAAGTAATAAGGAAGGATATTGCTTTGCAAGTAATCGATATCTTGCAGATTTATATAGAGTAAGTCAAAGTACAATATCAAGATGGATTTCACATTTAGCTGAAATAGGAAGCCTACATATAGAAATAATAAGAAATGACAAAAAAGAAATTATAGAAAGAAGAATATATGTAGTAGACAACCCCTATGTGCAAAATAGTACATACCCTATATGCAAAAAGAGCAAAGATAATATTATAAATAATAATATGTTAGATAGTTTTTTTAAATTTATTATAAATAAAGAAAAGCAAATTCCAAAAGAATTTGAAAATTTAGAATCACAAATATTGGAAGTGTTAGAAAAATATGAAATGATTTTTAATGAAGATATATTAAAATATATGCGACCAGAAAATATCGAAAAAGTAAAAATAATAGGTTATTCATTAGCATTGACAGTAAAAGAAAATGTAAGTCATTTATTATATAAAATGAATAGAGAACAAATCATTAGTCTTTATGATGAGTGCAAATTACGAGAGCAAGAAAATAAAGGTACAGGAAATGAAATTAAGAGTTTTACAAACTATTTTTATAAGAGTTTAAAAAGTCAACTTTTAAGGGGTAAGAGTCCCTCTTTTTTTATGCCTAAAAGTAAGTTAGAAGAAAATAAATCATCTGAAGAAGATGAAGAAGGAGAGGAATTATAAAAGGGAGATTACAACATGCAAAAATAAAAAAACATATTAAAACATTTATATATGGAAGGTATGAAACAATCAGAATATTATGAGATAAATAGAACATTTTATTCAGATAAGGAAAATTTATTAAAAGATTTGGCTCCTTATTTTTTTTGCATAAAAGGAATCAATATATAAACTGTGGGCTTTATACAAATTTTCTAAAAGGCAGGAAAGAGATACAGAGTGTATCTCGTAAACACATAGAAAAACAAGTTTTCCAGTTCTCTGTAAACAGTAAAAATATACAGAGAAAATACAGAGGGTAAACAAATAGAAAAAATATTGAAATTTTAACAAAAGAATAAGATTACAAATGGAGGACAATGATTATGGGAAGAAAAAATAGAAGGAAAAGACCAAACATTACTAAGCACTTATGTATTTATGGGTGTCTTTCAAGAAAAAATAATTCAGTTGCTTACTGTAAATTACATAAGTGCTTTTTAGAACCTAAAGATATAGCAGAAAAGAAGTGCAACTTTAAGAGGTGCATACATAAACAAGAATTACAAAAGTAAAGGAGAATTAAGTATATGGAAACAAATCAGTTATTAATTAATTATTATAAAAAAGAAGAAATAAAAAAGCAAAACAAAGAAGACAAGAGGGTAACACATTAGAAGAAATTATAATATTATTTATATTTCAGTAGAAGAAATAAAACAAGCATTAGGCATAGATGACGATGAAATAGAAGAAAAACAAGAAATTGAGCAAGAAGAACACAAAATAGATGAATATGATGAAGTAGTTGAAGATGAAGAAATTAGCAATAATGAAAATGGTGATAGTAATGCTAAAGTTGTTATGATTGAAGAAAACAAATTAGAAGATTATCCAAACCAACCTTTTAAATTATATAATGATGACAAAAAGAAAGAAATGATGGAAAGCATTAGAATTAATGGAATTATGCAACCTTTAATAGTTAGAACCAAGAGAAATGGGATTAAAAGAATTACCTTGTATAATAAAAGAAAATCTAACAGAAGATGAAACAAAGATATACTTAATAGATACGAACTTATGCACAAGAGAAAACATATCTCCTATGGAAAGAGCAAGAGCATATAAAATTAAATAGGATACATATAAAAAGAGAAACATAAAAACATCAGTATTAGAGGAAGTAAAAAAAGATAACTATGGAATGGCAAAAGCAACAATGATTAAAGAAGAAAAATCAAGTAATGGAACTTATTTGAAAGATTAGAGAAAGATAGAACATCCTAAGGTTAGTATGTTTACTGTGCTTTCTCTGTATTTTTTTACTATTTGCAGAGTGCTAGAAAACTTGTTTTTCTATGTGTTTGTGAGATACACTCTGTATCTCTTTCCTGCCTTTTGAAAATTTAATAATTAGATGATTTATATAAAAATTGAAAAAATTTAGGAAAAAAATTAAATAGAATATAAAGAATAGTTTATTTGTTATAAATTTTTTGTAAAAAATTATGTTTTATAATTGATAGATTCATTATGTGTATGCTATAATATAGAAAATTAATTGCTATAGATAGTAGAAAAAATGGAGGTAAAGATGGAAGATACTATTATTTATTTGATAAGACATGCTGAAACAGTTGACGAGAATGGAATTAGAAATACAAGTGAGGATTCTCAATTAATTAATGAAAAAGAAATTTTATCAGTTGAAGGTGAAGAACAAGCAAAAAAATTAAGTAGTAATAAAGAATTACAGAATATAGATGTAATATGGTCAAGCAGTTATACTAGAGCAAAAGCAACTGCAAAATATATTGCTAACAAAAATAATTTACCATTTAATTTAGATAATGACTTAAGTGAGAGAAAATTGGGAAATTTAAAAGAATTAGGCGAGTTTATGAAAGACAAAGCTACTAGAGATCCTTCACAAGAACAACTTTTAGATAGAACATTTAAAACATCTGATGGAGAAAGTGCAGAGCAAACTAGAGAAAGAATGAATAAGTTTTTTGACAAGATACTTAAAGAATATGAAGGAAAAAGAATTGCCGTAATTAGTCATGGCGGCTCAATAAAGTTCTTCTTATTAAACTGGTGCGAAGTAAATAAAGATGTTAAATTAGTCTATAAAGATATTGTATTAGATATAACATCTCCTTGTTTATTAAAAATGACATTTAGAAAAAATAAATTAATGAATATAGAACAAATAAAATATTAATATTAATAAAAAATGAATGATGGAATTATATCATTCATTTTTTGCTATATAAGTTAAATGTATAGCTAAGAAGTAAGTATAAAGACAAAAAAAACAAATCTTGGCTAATTGACATAATTTCCATAAAATAGTATAATTTAATATGGAGGGGTATATATGATAAAAAATATAGGTTGGACACTAGGAAATGATTGTCCATGTAAATGTAAGCATTGTTATTCGTTTACTGTTAGAAAAAAGGGACAAAATTTAACTAAAGAAATTGTAGATAAAGTTATTAATCAAATTCAAAATTGAATGTTGAAACTGTGAATTTAGGAGGTAATGAACCAATATTTACAAATGGACTAGATGTTCATAAAAGTATGTTACCTTATATATTAAAAGAACTAAATAAAAGAAATATTAAAGTTGGAATAACAACAGCTGGAATAAGTTTGATAGCATTAAAAAATACATATCCAGAGTGCTTAAAATTATTAAATGATGTAGATATAAGTTTCGATTCTCCTTATGAAAAAGAACATAATGAAAACAGAGGCGGAGATGTATATAAATATGCTATACAGGCATTGGAAATATGTAAAGAAAATAATATAGAATCTGGAATTATAATGTGCGCAATGAATTGGAATTTTACGAAAGACAGAATAGATGCTTTAATAGAATTAGCTAGAAAATACGATTCAAATATTAGATTTAATATATTAAAACCTATACAACCACAACATTTTAAACTTGTACCAACTAAAGAACAAGTATTAGAAAATTACAAATATTTATTTGAAAAATGCGATACAGTTGAATTAAGTGAACCAACATTATCTGGATTGACTGGAAACAATAAAGTAAAAGGATGTGCATGTGGAATATACTCTATGAGAATTAACTCTATAACACCTGATGGGAAAATACCAGTATCTCCTTGTGTATATATGCACGATTATAGAGTTGGAGATTTATTAACAGATGACATATTTGATATAATTAATTCAAAACAATTTAATGATTTTAAAATAAGAAAAGAAAATTATGAAAAGATAGAAGGATGCAAAGATTGTGATAAAGCAGATATATGTAGAGGTGGTTGTTTTGCAATGGCATATACATATAAAAAGTGTGAAACAGGTGAAAAAGATTTATATGCTAGAGATCCATTTTGTTTAAAAGATATAGAAATAGATAAAAACATAAATTATAGAAAAGCAAATAAACAATTAGTTCATGAAAATTATTTATGCACTTGGATAGGAAAACCAAAAAAGTAAGGGAGAAATATAGATGGAAACAGTAATTAAAGAAAATTTAACTCTTACAGATGAAAAGATAAAATCAATGTGTAGGCTGAATTTTGAAGATAATGACTTTTTATTTACAGTAGAAAAGGGAGTAAATATTATATTAGATAAAAGAAAAAATATAATATATATTGAAGGAAATAAAAGTGATTGTGATATTGAGAGATATGTAAAGTATATGCAAAAAGTTCAAGAAAGAAAGGATAAAAGAATTATACTTACAACACTATCTCCAGAAACGCATAGAACATCTGAAGAAAATCTAGGACTATCATATTTAGCAGCAGTATTAAGGAAAAATGGATATTATGTTGAGATTATAGATGGATGGCTTGCAGGATTAACAGATGAAGAAGTATTAAGAAAAATACTTGATAAAAAAGATACTTCAATAGTTGGAGTATCATGTTATATGTCAAATAATGATAAATCTATAGAACTAGCTAAAAGAATAAGAAAGAATAATCCAAATATAAAGTTGATGTGTGGAGGATTCGGACCATCATTTAATCCGCATAAATTTGTTGCAAATGGTACATTTGATATTGCAATGATTGGTGAAGGTGAAGAATCTATTGTAGAAGTATGTGAATACTTAACAGGATATGGAAGCAGAAAAATCGAAGATATTAAAGGTATTGTGTATGAAAATAATGGAGAAGTTATTAGAACACCAAAAAGAGAATTAATAAGAGATTTAGACCAAATCCCATTTCCTGCTAGAGATACAATGAAAATGGCAAAAGATAGAAAATCTACTGTAAATATATTAACTGCGAGAGGATGTATGGGCAATTGCTTGTTTTGTTCTGTAAATGCGTTTAACAAATTATCCATAGGTAACAAGTGGAGAGGTAGAAGTGTAGATAATATAGTAGATGAACTTGAACAACTACAAAATATGGGAGTAAGGTATGTAAAAGTTATAGATGATAGTTTTTTAGAAAAAGAAAGAGATGAAGAATGGGCAAAAGAGTTGAGAGATAAAATGCAAGAAAGAGGAATAACATTATCTCTTAGAGGTTCTTTGAAAGCAGATCAAGTAGAAGATAAAAAAATTGGATATTTGAAAGAAGCAGGATTTCATTCTTTTGCATGTGGTATAGAAAATGGTTCTAATACAGCTCTAAAAAGAATGAATAAAAGTGCTAGTTTAGAAGATAACAAGAAAGCCTTAGATATATTAAGAAAACATGGAATATATGTTCAAGCAGGTTTTATTTTGTTTGATGATAATACTACATTTCAAGAATTAAAAGAGAATTATGAGTTCTTAAGAGAATATGATTGGATTATAACAAAAGGAATTTTTTCAGAAATGTTTGCAGCAGATGGAACTCTATATACAGAAAAATTAAAAAAAGAAGATAAAATTGTAAAAAGTGATGTATATGATAACAATAAATATGACATAACAGATCCAAAAGTTAAATTAGTGTATAATGCGTTAAAAAGGTGGCATAAATCACACATGAAATTATATGATATGATAATTGATCCAATTTCATCACCTAAAGCAATAGATTCTACAGGGGAACAAGAATTTTATGAATTATATTATCAATTAAAATTAAAAGATTTAGACTTTATGCAAATGGTTTTAGAGGAAGTGGAACAAGGAATTACAGAAGAACAATTAAATCAAAGAATAACATTACAAATTGCAAGAAATAGTGAATTTTACGAAGAAATAAATAAACAAGGAAGTAGATTGTGTCAAAAATATGGTTTGAATTATGATGGTAAAGAAAATCCTTTTGTAAGGTAAAAGATAAAAAAATTATAGAACAATATTAGAATTAGACAAATAACAAATTGACAAAAATTAATTAGAACTATATAATGAAAAAAATAATTGTTATAATCTTGTTTAATAATAATTAATATGGAGGTAATTCTTATGTCTATTATGAATAAAACTCAAAATGTAAAAAAACAATTTTCTAATGATAAAAATTTAGCAATGCGTATTGATTTTTATAAAAAATATACAACAAATAAATATAAATTTGCTGATTGGTTGTTTGATAAATATGAGTTTAAAGAAAATTATTCTATACTAGAACTAGGTTGTGGAAACGGAAGTCATTGGGAGGGTAAAATAGAAACGCTTCCTACTGGATGTAAATTAATTTTATCAGATTTTTCAGATGGTATGCTAGATTTAGTTAAAGAAAAATATTCTAAATATAAAAATGTAACTATTCAAAAAATTGACATTCAGTCAATACCTTTTGATGAAAATTCTTTTGATATAATTATTGCAAATCATATGCTATTTCATGTGCCTGATTTGAATAAAGCATTATCAGAAGTTCAAAGAGTTTTAAAAAAAGGTGGATATTTTTATTCTGCTACTGATGGTAATGGAGGAATGAGACCTTTTTTACATGAAGCAATAAAGAAATTTGATTCAACATCAGAAGCGTTTACTGAAAAGTTACCTTTTAATCTTCAAAATGGTAGTGAGATACTAAGTAGATATTTTACAAATGTAGAAAAATTTGAGTATGAAAATGTATTAGCTATTACTAAAACAGAAGATTTAATAGAATGGTTAAAATCAACTAAATCTATTTCAGGTTTTTCAGAAGAAAATTTAGTTAATTTATATAAATATTTTGAAGAGATAAGAATAAAAGAAGGAGCAATAAAAATACCAAGAGAAACAGGAGTGTTTATCAGTGTAAAATAAAAATTAAGGAGGATTAAAGAATGGAATTTGAAAATTATGAAAGAGAACTTAAATATCTAATAAAGAAAAATGAAAAATATACTTCAAAACAATTTCTCGAATTTCTTTTTGCAAATGGTTATAAATTAGTTGAAAGTTTTGAAAAAGAAAAGCATGAAACCTACTATGATGATAATGATTATACAATATTAAATAGAGGAGATGTTATGAGAGGTAGTAATATGGTTACCGAACGATTTAAAGGATTTCTATATAAGACGAATAAATGCAATCCTGATAAACCATATGTGTCTAAACTCGAACTTGGAACAAAATTAAGAGGACAATATAAAGATGTGAATGAGTTTATTAAAGAGTTAAATATTGAAGTAAAAAGTGAATTAAGTATAAAATTATTTGCAAATATGAAAAGAGAAGTAAGTATAGTAGAAAAAAACGGAGATCGTTTATATGTTTCTTATGACAAAGTTAAATATTTTGAAAAAGAAGAATCAAATTCAGTTTATGAAGAAATGCTTGAAATAGAGGATTGGAAAAATCCAAATACAACGGATGTGGATTATAATTATGATAGACATTTGATTGAAGTTAATAACTTGATTTCAAATGCGCAACTTCCAATAGAACTAACAAAAGACAGCAAATATTTTAGAGGATATACTGTTTTAAATAACAGATAGGAGTAAAAATGAATAATTTTATAGTATTTGAAGGAATATGTTGTAGTGGAAAGACAACAACTTGTAATCTGTTGAGCAAAAAAATAAATGAGATAGGGGAATACAAAGCTATCTATAACCATGGAGCAATGACTTATACAGATTTAGGGAAAAAATTTAAGGAGAATTTAGGCAAGAAAGATATGCCAATTACGGTATCATATTTTTTTACTGATTTGATAATAAATACTAAAAATATTATTAAACCTTATTTAACAGATAAACATATAATCGTATTACAAGACAGATATTTTGATGCAATAACGACATATATAAAAGCATACGGAGATTATATTAAGACTGATTATAATATTTATGATATACCAAAAGCGTTAGTGAAAAATGATATATTAATTAATCCTTCATTAAATGTGTTTTGTATTCCACCATTTAAGATTATAAAAGAAAGAATGGCCAAAAGTAAAGAATCACCAGTTCATGATTTCTATAGAGATAATCCAGACTTCTTTAAAATTGTATATAATGAACTTGTAAATAAGGCAAATGAGTCAAAGGAAAATATAATAATTGATACATCTTCGGATTTATCAGTAGAACAAGGAATAAACAAAATATTAGAAGCTATAAAAAAATAAAAAATAGGAGCTATAAAAATGTCTAAAATTAAATTGTTTAGTGGAATGGATTTTTCAGGAAAGACTACTATTATAGAAGGAATTAATAATAGAATTCCAAATAAATTTAAAATAAAAAAGAAATTCTTAACACCAATAAAATTGATAGAAACAGTAAGGAAAAGAAAAGAATGGTTATCACCAGAAGAGTGGAAACCATTACTTCAAGAAAATATAAAAAAAGATATAGAAGATTATAGAGAAGACGGATTAATATTGTTAGATTCATTATGGGTAATTAAATATTTAGCAGGAAAAATTGAAAAAGATAATAAAGAAGATGAAGAAGAAATTTTTATACTAAAAGATTTATTAAGAAATTATCCTTCTATGGATTCATTTTATATTACTACTAGCATAGACGAAAGAGTAAAAAGGTTACAAGAAAGAACAAAACTTGGAAATGAAATTACTGGTTCAGATAAATTAATTATGGATGAAGATAGATTTAAAAGAACAGAACAAATTTATAAAAATTTAGTATTAGAATATTTTCCTAATACAAAAATAGTTGATACAACTGAAATTAGCATAGAAGAAACAATTAATTTGATAATTGAAGATGAAAATTTTACACAAGATATGTAGAAAGCAGAAGATTTTGAGAGGTTATCTCTCAAAATCTTCTGTTTTTGGTAATTTGTTTTCTAAAAATTCATAGTGTTCAGATTCTGTGTAATTATGTTTAGGTACTCGTAAAGCTTTTAAAAATCTTCGGACACCACTAATTCCACCAATTCTTTCTACTTCTTGTAATTTAGCTAAAGTTAAAGTTTGAATTCTCATATATCTATCTATTTCATATACTGTATCTCCAAGTCTGTCTCTTTCAGTAATTAGAACTAAATTATGGTCATCAAAAGTAAGCAAATCACCATTTTTGTATCGGTCAATTCTACCTGAACCAAATTGATCACTTTCAATACGATGATCAGTATATTTATGGTCTTGCTTTAATCTTCTAAATCTTTCTTTTTCAGATGGAGCAACTAATTCTACACCAGTTATTTCAGCTGTAGGAAAAGTTTTTTCTAATATATCAATTTTTTCTATTGGATATTCAAGTACAGCTATTTTTCCTTCAGAAAAAGCTTTTTTAATATCTGCAGTTCTAATTGCTGCAAATCCACCATGTGTTACAGGAGCAATATTAAAATATTCTCCTGAATTATACATTTCTTGCATTGTTTCTAAATCAACATGTCTTGAGCCAAATTCTCCTGGTCTTGATGCTCTACTTCGGTCAAAAGGGATATGTACATAATTTGCGGGGTACATCATACCAAGTAAAGCACAAGTAGTAGTTTTTCCTACACCACTTGCACCAGATATAACAAGAATTTGATCGTTGCCACGTTTTATTACATCAAATTTTTTCATTAAATACCATCCTTTTATAAATAATTTATAAAACAATTATACTAGATTTACGCCATTTTGTCAATAAATGGAAGTTATTATGACAACTTTAAACAAAAAATAAAAAGACCTCACTATATTTAATAAAATATGTGAGGATTTTAAATAAAAGTTATCTTATAATAATATGTTTAAAAAATCTTTCTTGAAATTCTGTTAGACAATCAATCTGCTCATCGGTATAATTTTTCCCTTCAGGGACAACAATTAATTTGTCATCTTCTTCATCTAATCTATGAAGGACAGCTATGCAGATACCTTCAAAACTTTCTACTGGTTCAAAAGTACCTAATATATAAGCATCTAATTCTTCTCCATCGCCACTTACAGTGTTAGGAATATAACCATAGTTAGTAAGATATACAAAGCCCCATTTTGGGTGTTTAGAACCTAACTGCCTATCTATTACGACATTAACTTTTTTACCTATAAAACCTTTGGCATTGTCCATAATTAAACCTCCCTATATAAAGATAACTAATAAATGAATTATATTTAATATTGTAACACAATATTTATAAATATTCAATATTTGCAAAAAATGTTGGATACAAAATTTTTTGCTTTTTTATATCCATTTTAACAGATTTGTAAAAGATTATATTAATATAGTTTCGAAAATTTATATCAAACTTAAAAAAGGAAATAGTGAAACCGATTTTTTAAAACTTTGATATGGCAGATTATGAGCTAAAGGAATTTATATCTACATACGATAATTTATTAAATGGATATAGCAAAATAAATGAAAAAATAGATGAAGATTTGAAACAAGAAATAATGGAAGAAATATATAGAACACTAACTAAAAATAGAGAAAAGCAAAAAAATAAAAAAATTTTTAAAATTTGTCCGATTTTATAAGTCAACTCAAGACCTTAATTAATGAAAGGAGTTGAAAAAATGTATCAAATATTAACCAGATATTTAAAAAAGAAAAAAATACAAATGATACAGAGAAAAGAGTAAATAATTTTAAGAAGCGAATTTTTAAAAGCTCAAAAACATAAAGAAAAAATGAGAAAAAACAGCTTATTAGTTTCATTAACTTAAAAAAGTGTTAGCAAAAAGTTAAGTAAATGAAGAAGAGATACTAATGAAAAAACATAGAGATACAATATAATAAATAAATATTTTATAGATAAATTAAAGCCTGTAGAAATAGCAAAAAAAATTAATATTTCTAAAAGTGTAGTTACACAGATTTTATAAAAAGATAAGAGATACCAAAAAGAGAAAAATAAAAATATTCAGGAGCAATAATAGTAGCGGTTGTATTAAAAATAATAAAGAAAGTTTTTAGTATTTTATATGACTTTTTTACATATTCTTTAATATGGAGGCAAGATTATGAATACAGAAAATATTGAAGAAAAAGAAGTGTATGAAGTAAATAACCAAAAATACACAGTAATAACAAGACAATCAAAGGACAGTTTAAGTAAAGAACAATTAAAAAAATTAATATGTAATTATGCAATGAAAGAATTGCAGGGAGATTACTAAGAAAGGGTGGACAATGTTACTTGAATAACGTATAATAGGAGCAAGTAGCATTGTTTCTTAATTTTGACAATTATACGAAAATGGAGGCGTAGTAATTGTGAGAAACAATAAATTTAAAGTTGCAGGTTATTTAAGATTATCTGTTGAAGATGGAGATAAAGAAGTAAGTGATAGTATAGTAAGTCAAAAAAACATTATTGAAGAAAAAATTAAAAGTTTAGGTGATAAATTTGAATTAGTAGATTTTTACATAGATGACGGATATACAGGGTTAAATACAAATAGACCAAATTTTCAAAGGATGTTAAATGATATCGAAAGAAAAAAAGTTAATTGTGTAATAACAAAAGACCTTTCAAGGCTAAGCAGAAACAATTTTGAAGCAAATTATTATATCGAGCTTTATTTTTTGGAAAGGGAAATAAGATATATTGCAATATTAGATAATGTTGATACATATTTAAAAAATTCAAATAACGATATGATCCAATTTAAAACACTAATAAATGATTGGTATAGTAAAGATATATCAAGAAAAGTGAAAAGTGGTGTATGGGCAAGAAAAGAACAAGGATTATATGTTGCTGCAAAAGCTCCCTATGGTTATATGAAAGATGAAAATAATAAAAACCATTTAATAGTTAATAAAGAAGAAGCAACAATAGTAAAGAAAATATTTCAAATGTATAATAGTGGATATACAATGGGGCAAATTGCAGAAAAACTTAAAAATGACAAAATTTATGTACCAAGTTATAATGGATTTCAAAAAAATAAAAATGGAGAATATGGTTGGAATTATTCTACTATATCCAAAATACTAAAAAACAAAATGTATTTAGGACATACTGAATACGGAAAAGGAATAAATTTAAGCTATAAATCTAAAAAAGTCAAACAAATTCCACGAAGTGAGTGGAAAATATGTAAAAATACACATAAAGCAATTATCTCAAAAGAAGTATTTGATAATGCACAAAAAAGAATACTGTTAAATCAAAGAGCTAAATCTCATACTCATACATGGATTTTAAATGGAATTGTTTATTGTAAAGAATGTGGAGAACCGATGCAACTAAAAGTAAAATACAGAAAAGATGGAAAAACTATTTCTTTTATGAGGTTATATTGTTCGAGTAGTTTACACAAGAAAGGTTTTTGTACTCGCAAATATAGAGGAATAGAACTGCAATCAGTAACTCAAATAGTTATCAACAATCTAAATAAGAAAATAAAAAACATCATAGATTGTGATGATGTAACTGAATTATTAGAAAAAACATATAAAAGTAGAGATAAAGAAGAATATAATAAAGAGTTAAATTTATTACATAATAAATTAGAAAAAGCAAATAAGATGATTACTTCATTATACACAGACTATACAAACGGAATTATACAAGAATGTGATTTTAAGTCTATGTATAATCAAGAAATAGAAAAAAGAAATAAAATAAATGAAGATATTAAAAGAGCAAATCGTCAAATTAGCAATCAGAATTGTGTTACAGAAACAGAATTTAGGCGAGTGGTAAAAAAAGTATCAGATATAAAAAAGTGGTCTAAAGAACAAATATCAGATGTTATTGAAAGTGTCCAAATTGATAATGAAGATAATATTTTTATTAACTATAAATACGATATTATGGAAATGGCATAATGAAAAACTACAAAGCTGCAATATATTTGAGATTATCAAAAGAGGACATAGAAATTAATAATAGTATTGATATGCAGAGGGAAATAACAACAAAATATGCGAAACAACATAATTATAATATTATTGAAGAATATGTAGATAATGGATATTCTGGAATATTAGACTCAAGACCAGCCTTAGATAAATTAATAACTGATATTACTAGAAATAAAATAAATATGCTAATTATTAAAGATATGAGCAGACTTACAAGGGATAAAAATTTAACTTCTTATTATACTGATATATTTTTTCCTGATAATGATGTTAGGCTAATTTCAGTTACAGAATACATAGACACAGGAGAAAGATATGATATAGATGATGTAGTTGCACTAAGGGGAATAGTTAATCAAAGTTACTTAGAAGATATTTCAAAAAAAATAAAAGCTGTAAAAACAAATTTTAAAAAACAAGGAAAATTTATAGAAGCAAGTGTGGTTTATGGATATCAAAAAGATAAATTGGATAAAACCAAAATTGTTTTAGATGAAAATGTTGCTTATGTTGTTAAAGAAATATTCGAACTTTTTATAAATAATGTTGGACCAACAGAAATAGCAAAGAGATTAAATAGTAAGCATATACAAACGCCATCACAATACTTAAAACTAAAAAATCAGGGTAAATATTGGACAAAATCAATAGTAAATAGAATATTGAATAATCCAATATATTGTGGAAGATTAGTATTGAATAAATATGAAAATAATATAAAACTAAAAAAAAGAATAACTAATAGAAAAAATCAATACAAGTATTTGGAAAATACGCATGAAGCAATAATTGAACCAGAGGTATTTGAGGAAGTACAAAGAATAAAAGGAAATATTACAAAGGAAGATTTAAAGGAATATGTTTATTTGCTAAAAGGATTAGTCTTTTGCAAGAACTGTGGTAGAAAGATGACCTATAAAAATAGTAGTCCAATACGAATAGATAAAAACGGAAAAGTAACAGGTAAAAAAAATGAATTAGGATATTTTATATGTACTGAACACTATAGACATAAAGATGTTTGTAATGAATGGGTTAAAATAATGGAAACAGACTTAAATAAAATGGTATTAAACAAAATATCTAAAAGATTAAAAAAATTACAATTAGGGAAATATGCGGATGATGTAATGGCATATAAAGAAATGTTAGATCCTAATTTAAATGAAACTAAAAAAATTAAAAGTGGAATTTCTAAAAGAGAATCAAATTTTAAAGTTTTATATTCTAAAAAAGTTGAAGAAGTAATATCAGAAGAAGAATTTATTTCTGAGTACAATAAATATAAAACAGAAATTTTAGAATTAAAGAAAAAATTGGATAGGTTAGAAACTAATAAAATAAGATATAATTCAAAAAGTGATGTTGACAAGCTGATTATAGAGTTTTCTGAAACAAAAAAGTTTGACAATTCTATCATGAAAAAATTAGTAGAAAAAATTGAAATTGGAAAAGACAACGAAGTTAAAATTACTTTGAAGGTGTAAGAAAAAACACCTAATATTTTTAATAAAAACGGTTGCACAATATTACCTTACTCAGAACAAAAGGCTAGAGCAACTTATGAAAAATTGATTGACTTATGTAGAGATAATCCAGATGTTTTAGACCCATTAAGATATTTGAGAGAAAGAGAAGTAGTTCACTTCCAGAGATTTGGAGAAGCACTTCGTGGCGTTCAAGATAAATTATCAGAAAGAAAATTTTATATGAATGATATGAATTGTAAATAGATAACAAAATAGTATTATATTGTGCAAAACTCCTATATTTGAAAAAATATGGGGTTTTGCTTTTTTGTGTTTACGGCTAAAGTAAGAAGAATTAGAAGAAAAATCAATATGTTCCATTTTTTTATAAAAAATTAAAAAAAGTATTGACACAGTGTCAGAAAAGTGATATATAATAATCAAATTGACACGGTGTCAAAAATATAAACTAGAAAAGGGTGCAGATTAAATGAGTAAAGAAATTGTTGACATGAGGAAAGAAGAAATTATAAATGCTTGTGAAAAACTTTATGAGAATAATAGTTTTAAAGACATAACAATAAAAAGTATAGGAGAGGAAACTACATTTTCTCGTACTTCCATATACAATTATTTTCAAACAAAAGAAGAAATATTCTTAGCACTTTTAAAAAGAGAATATGAAAGATGGATAGATGACTTAAATGAAATGTATGAGCAAAATTCTGAAATGACAAAAGAAGCGTTTGCAGACAAGTTGGCAAATACAGTAGCAAAAAGAAAGAATTTGTTGAAATTACTTTCAATGAATATGTATGATATGGAAGAAAACAGTAGAATGGAAGAGCTAATAGAGTTTAAAAGAGCATATGGAAATGCAATAAAGATGGTAAGAAAATGTGTTGATAAATTTTTTGGAAAAATGAGTAATGAAGAGAAAGAAGAATTTGTCTGCCTATTTTTTCCATTAATGTATGGAATTTATCCTTATGCAGAAGTAACAGAAAAGCAAATACAAGCAATGACTTCAGCAGATGTACCATTTAAGTATTTATCAATTTATGACATTACATATAAAGGAATTATAAAATTATTAGAGGAGTAAAAGCAGTAAAAAATTAAGAACAGCATTTATCATGACATGTTGGAATAAAGAAGCTTATCATATTATACTAAATTTATTATTATTTATTGCAATGGTAGGAATGATGACATGTAGGACTTCATATAACAGCACTTATGAATAAATTAAATGCAAAAATGAAAAATTCTACATTTGAATATGTATATTACTTTATATTAATACTTCTATCAGGATTTGGTATATATTCATTTATAAATTCAAGACTTTGGGAAGATATGTTTTTACTTACAGATTTCAAATTTTTTGATTACGAGCAAAGGCCAATATTATTTTACTTTAAGTTATTATCAGTATTAATTTTAATAGCATTAGTCATTTATATTATCTTTTCTGTAATAAGAAAAGTAAAAAATAAAAATATAAAAGTTAGGGAGGAAAAATAATTATGAACATTACTGAAAAAGCAATGAAGAATTACAAAAAGCTATTTGGAGAAGAAGTAAAAGAAGAAAATGATAGCGAGCTTATGGAAATTATAGCTAATTTTGCTTTAGATGAAGCACAAGCGCAAGATAATTTAGATGAAAAAACAAGGCAGATGGTAATAATTGCTGCAACAATTGCAGTACAAACACCAAAAAGATATGAAATGGCAGTAAGAGCAGCATTAAATGTAGGGGTTACTCCAGTAGAAATAAAAGAAATATTATATCAAGCAGTTCCATACACAGGTCTTTTAAAAGTTTTAGATTTACTAGAGATAACAAATAAAGTATTTGAAGAAAAAGGGGTTAAGTTACCATTGGAAAAGCAAGGAACAACAAATTTAGAAAATCGTTTTGAAAAAGGATTAGAAGTACAAAAATCAATATTTGGTGAAACTATTGATAATAATTATAAAAATTCTCCAAAAAACCAAGTACACATACAAAAATTCTTATCAGATAATTGTTTTGGAGATTTCTATACAAGAAATGGATTAGATGTAAGAACAAGAGAATTAATTACATTTTCAATATTAATATCACAAGGAGGATGTGAGCCTCAAGTAAAGGGACATATTGCCGGAAATGTAAATGTTGGAAATGATAAACAAACATTAATAAATACAGTAACAGCTCTTCTTCCATTTATCGGATATCCAAGAAGTTTAAATGCCCTTAGTTGTATTAATGAAGTAATAAAAGATTAATAAGAATGAAGGAAGGAATTAATATGCAAAAAAATATAGGTTCAAAACTCGCATTATATCCAATGCCATTATTAGTAATTGGAACGATGGTAGATGAAAAAGTAAATTGGCTCTTAGCAGGACATAGTGGAATAATTGGACATGACAGAGTAATGGTAAGTTTAGTTAAAACGCATTATACAAATAAAGGGATTAAAGAAACAAAAACATTGTCAATAAATATTGTAAGTGAAGAAATGCTAAAAAAAGCAGATTATGTAGGAAGTGTAAGTGGAAGTAAGCAAGATAAATCAGAAGTATTTGAATATCATATAGGAGAAGCGGGGGCACCAATTATAAATAATGCACCAGTTGTTATGGAATGTAAAGTAGAAGATAATTATGAAACCAATAATTTTGATAATTTTATAATGAGTATAGCAAATACATACATACAAGAAGAAAATTTAGATGAAAAAGGAAAAATAGATTATACAAAATTTAGTCCAGTATTGTTTGAATTTCCAAAATACACATATTTAAAAACAGGAGAAACCCTTGGAAATTGTTTAAGATTAGATAAATAATAAAATAAAAATTAGAAAGGTAGGAAAAAGTTATGAATACTAAAAAAGTAATAGTATTAATTGCAATTATTTTAGTAATTGCAGTAATAGCAATAGTTGTAGGAATTAATTTATCAAGAAATAATGAAGAAACAAATACAGTTCAAAATGAAGCAAATAGTGGAAATGAATTAGAAAATGGAGAAGTAGCAGAAACTCAAAATAACAGTGAAGAAAATACACAAGTAGCGCAAGATAATCAAGAAGAAGAAGTCGGAAAAGCATTAGTTCTATATTTTTCACACACAGGAAATACGGAAAATGTTGCAAACTTTATACATGAAGCAGTAGGAGGAGACATAATAAAATTAGAAACAGAAGAACCTTATACAGATAATTATGACGAATTATTAGATATAGCACAAGAAGAAAAAAATGAA
>CALXJQ010000092.1 GCA_944388665.1 uncultured Clostridia bacterium | reverse complement strand
AAAAAATAAAAAAAAAAAAATAAAAAATTAAAAATAAAAAAAAAAAAAAAAAAAAAAAAAAAAAAAAAAAAAAAAAATAAAATAAATTAGAAAAAAAAAGATAAAAAAAGATTTTGTAAATAAAAGAATTTTTGCAATAAAAACAAAAAAAAACTATAATAACTATAGATTTACACAATAGGAGAATAATATGTGGATAAATAAAATAAAAATGATTAATTTTAGAAATTATAAAAATGAAGAAATTGAATTAAATAAAAATATAAATATTTTTTATGGTGAAAATGCTCAAGGAAAAACAAATATAATAGAAGCAATTTTTTTATGCAGTGTTGGAAAATCTTTTAGAGCAAAAAAAGACAGGGAAATGATTAATTTGGATTCTCAAAATGCATCAGTAGAAATTAATTACCAAAAAAAAGATAGAGAAGGAAAAATAAAAATAGACTTAGGAAATAAAAAACTAATTTATTTAAATGGAATAAAAATAAAAAAATTAAGTGAATTATTAGGTAATATAAATGTAGTAATTTTTACCCCTGATGATATAAATATTTTAAAAGGTAGTCCACAAAATAGAAGAAGATTTTTAGACATAATGATTAGTCAATTACGACCTAATTATATGTATAACTTAAATTCATATTTAAAAACCTTAGAGCAAAGAAATAATTATTTAAGACAAATTAGAGAAGAAAATAAGGATGAAAATTTATTAGACATCTGGGATGAAAAACTTGCCGAATATGATTATATTATATATAAATATAGAAATGAATTTATAGAAAAAATAAAAAAGAAAATAAAAAATATCCATAGTGAAATAACAAATAATAAAGAAGATATAGAACTTATATATACTACGGAATGTACAAGTAAAGAAAATATATTAAATTTATTAAAGCAAAGAAGAAAATTAGATATTATTAAAGGATATACAACAAAGGGAATTCATAGAGATGATTTTTATATAAATATAAATGGAAAAAGGCTAGATGTCTATGGCTCTCAAGGGCAACACAGAACAGCAATTCTTTCATTAAAATTAGCTGAACTTAACATTATTTATGACGATATCGGTGAATATCCAATATTATTATTAGATGACTTTATGTCTGAATTAGATGAAAGCAGAAGAAAGAGTTTTTTAGAAAAAATGAAGAATGCGCAAGTTATAATTACATGTACAGATAAAATAACGCTTGAAAATAATGAAAATTTAATATATAATGTAAAAAGTGGAAAAACAAGGAAGGAATGATAGTACAAATGGAAAAATATAAACATAAATATGGAGCAGAACAAATTCAAGTATTGGAAGGCTTAGAAGCAGTAAGAAAAAGACCTGGTATGTATATAGGAAGTACATCTATTAGGGGACTTCATCACATGGTATATGAAATAGTAGATAACTGTGTTGATGAAGCATTAGCAGGATATTGTACAGAAATAAACGTTGTAATAGAACCGGGAAATGTTATAAGTGTAAAAGATGACGGTAGAGGAATCCCTGTAGAAATACATCCAAAAACAAAAATTTCAACAGCAGAAACAGTATATACAGTTTTACACGCAGGAGGAAAATTTGGTGGAGATAGTGGATACAAAGTTTCTGGAGGACTTCACGGTGTTGGTGCTTCTGTTGTTAATGCACTTTCAGCATGGACAGAAGTTACAATAAAAAGAGATGGTGGATTGTACCAAATGTACTTCGAAAAAGGAAAAACAGTCAGAAAACTTGAAAGAATAGGAGATGCGGAAGGTACAGGAACAAAAGTTAGGTTCTTAGCTGATAATACTATTTTTGAAACATTAGACTATGACTATGAAACATTAGAGAAAAGATTTAGAGAAATAGCATTTTTAACAAAAGGTTTAAAAATAACGTTCGAAGATAGAAGAGAAGAGCCAATCAAAAAGAATGAATTTTGCTATCAAGGTGGCTTAATTTCATTTGTTGAATATTTAAATAAAAATAAAGAAACTTTACACAAAAGTCCAATTTACATTGAAAAAGATGGGGAAACTCCTGTTGAAATAGCAATTCAATATACAACAAGTTATTCTGAAAATATCTATACATTTGTAAACAATATTCATACAATCGAAGGTGGAACACATCTTGAAGGATTTAAAAGAGGCCTAACAAAAGTATTTAATGATTATGCAAGATCTCACAATATTTTAAAAGAAAAAGATCAAAATTTACAAGGCGAAGACATTAGAGAAGGCATAACTGCAGTAGTTTCAGTAAAAGTAAAAAATCCACAATTTGAAGGTCAAACAAAAACAAAATTAGGAAATAGTGAAGTAACGGGAATTGTTCAAAGCATGGTAAATGAAGCTTTATCAACATTCTTAGAAGAAAATCCACAAGTTGCAAAAGCAATTTTGGAAAAATGTATTAGTGCTTCAAGAGCAAGAGAAGCTGCAAGAAGAGCAAGAGAGCTAGTAAGGAAAAAGAGTAATTTAGAAACTAGTACATTACCAGGAAAGCTAGCAGATTGCAGTAGTAAAAATGCTGAAGAGTGCGAAGTATACATAGTTGAGGGAGACTCTGCAGGAGGAAGTGCAAAACAGGGAAGAGACAGAAAGTTCCAAGCAATTTTGCCTTTGTGGGGAAAAATGCTTAATGTAGAAAAAGCAAGAGCTGATAAAATATATGGCAATGATAAATTAAACCCAGTAATTGTAGCAATCGGAGCTGGAATTGGTGCAGACTTCGATATCACAAAAATAAGATATGGCAAAGTAATAATTATGGCAGATGCCGACGTTGATGGAGCTCATATCAGGACATTATTATTAACATTCTTCTTTAGATATATGAGACCATTGATTGAAAATGGAAATGTTTATTTAGCGCAACCACCACTATATAAATTATCTAAAAAAGGAATGAAAGATGTATATTGTTATACAGATGATGATCTCGAAAAAGCTTATAAAGACTTAGCAGAAAAAGGAATTCAAAGAGATCAATTATCACTACAAAGATACAAAGGTCTAGGAGAGATGAATCCTGATCAACTATGGGACACTACTATGAACCCAGAAACTAGAATATTAATTAAAGTAACAATGGATGATGCAATAAAAGCAGATGCAATATTTACATTATTAATGGGAGATGAAGTAGAGCCAAGAAGAGAATTCATTCAACAAAATGCAAAATATGTAAAGAACTTAGATGTATAAAATTTAATGGCTATGGAAATTAAAATCCATAGCCATTAATCATAAAGCTAATAATAATCTCAGCTAAAACTAATATTCCTAACATTTCAACCTAATATATATTACTATATAAATAAGCCTAATCCCAAAAATATTAATCATTCGCTCGACCATTAGTACACCTTAAGTAACTATATTCATCCCGAAGGACTAATAATAACCACTAAATGTCAGATATAAAAATAGTCTTAGCTCGAGTATATTATCTATTTTTTTGACCATATATAAAATAAAACATTTCAAAATAAATACATCTTACATATATTAAAGAAAAAATCAAATAAAAATACAGCCTAAAAACAAATAATATATTCTTATCGCCGACATATAATAATATATAAAAATACACTATTATACATCTTTGCTCAAATATTAATAAACTAAAAATAATCTATTAATACTCTTTGCTCAACTATTATTAACCTTACAACAATATTATGTGTAAAAAAATAAAATATATACAAAAAAAATAAAAATTATTGAAAAAGATATTAAAAAGCGATATAATAACAATATCAAAAATTTTTTTAAGGAGGATTTGCCATGAAAAAAATGACAAGACGGGAAAATGACTGCATGATAGGTCTGAATCTCTTACTGCACGCCTTGCAAGAATCCCTTGGGGATCGGCAAGGAATCTTGGACTTGTACCAAGATTATTACCAGGGACCCGTAAAGTCAGAGTTCTGTGACAATCCAGAGATTCAACGAGCTGCTGGAAGGATAGAAAAATATCTCAGAGCAGCGAATGAATGAATCACGCTGGGCTTTGCTAATTGCGAGGCCCAGCTAAATTTTTTGTCGAAAACTGTCAACGAAAAAAGCTTGACAAAATGACATTTGTAATATAAAATTTTACTACAAAACAGGAGGTGAAAAAATATAAAAGATAAAAAAAATAAAACAGTTCAAGAATGGCTGCCAATAGAAAAAATATATGAAAATGGAATTATTAAAATAAATAAAAATAAATATATAAAAATATTAAAAATAAATCCAATAAATTATAATTTAAAATCAGATTTAGAAAAGGAAGCCATATTAAATTCATATAAAATATTTTTAAAAACATGTCAATTTAATCTTCAAATTTTAATTCAAAGTAATAAAGAAGATTTATCTCAACATATTATAAATATTCAAAAAAATATTTCAAAAA
This sequence comes from uncultured Clostridia bacterium, assembly GCA_944388665.1. Classification (GTDB taxonomy): domain Bacteria; phylum Bacillota; class Clostridia; order TANB77; family CAG-508; genus CAG-269. The sequence continues at coordinate 380 of CALXJQ010000092.1, read as the reverse complement.
AAGAAAATATGTACCTTAAAGAAATTTCTGAAAATTATATTGAATATATTCATCAAATAAATTTAAAAAGAAAATCATCATCAAAAGATTTTTATATTATTATAGAATATAAAAATAATAATAAAAAAGAAATTACAGATAATGAAGAAATAATAAAAAATGATTTAAAAGAAAAATATTTTAAAATAAAAGAATGTTTATCTCGTTGTGGAAATTATGTGGAAGAAATAAATAGTAAAGAAAAAATTGAAAAATTATTTTTTTCTATTTTAAATATAAATAAAAATTCTAATTTAAAATTTAATAAAATAATTAAAAAATAAATTAGAAAAAAATAGAAAAAAATTGAAAAAAAAAGAATAAATTAGAAAAAATGAGAT
>CALXJQ010000091.1 GCA_944388665.1 uncultured Clostridia bacterium | reverse complement strand
TAAAGGATAATCAAAGTCTGAGTCTGAAGGAATTGAACCTTTGTCTATTCCCTCAACTTTTTGCAAATTTTCTATTAACTTATCTTTGTCAATTTCTCCATCTTTGCCAAAACTTTGCAGAATTGCCATTTGTACCCTTTCAACCATCTGCGCCTTCTCCGTAGCATCTGCTGCATCTGATGCTTGCTTAATGATTCCATTGTCTCCTGTTATAGCTGTTATTGTTACTCCGAGCCAAAATTAATAACACTATTACCGTCACTACGAGCGCTATTAGTGTTACTCCTCTTTCTCTTATTCTATTTTTTGCATTATCTCTGCTTACTTCTTGCGCACGCAAAACACGCACTTCACCTGCTTTTTTTGCACATATAGCTATATGTGCCCCTGCTTTTGCAGTTGCCAAATTAGAGCTAGATTCCTCTACTCCTATTTTTTTTATTTCATTAGAATATAGCTCTCTCTCTCTCTCTCTCTCTCTCTTACAGCGCCAAGGCTTTCAGAGGTTGATGCCTTTTTTACGTCTTCTTTAACTTGCATCATTTTCATCATCATATCTCCCTCCATCTTCTGTTTTTTCGCTTGCTTCCATCTTAATTATTGGCATTTTTCAAACGAAATATTCACTTTCTCTGCAATTAAATACATTATAATATTTTTTTACGAATTAAGTCAAGACATGACACGAAAATAATATATTTGTAATACTTTTGTAATATTTGAACTTTGGGGACGTTCCTTAAAGTTCACTTTCATCATCAACAAATTTTATCAAAATAGGCATTTGTAAAATGGCTTTTAAAGTTCAAATTTTTCTATATTTATAGAAATTTTATTGATGATATATGTAATTATTCTAGGAGTACGTTCGAATGTGAATTAGACTCGCTTAGAACTTCTTTATTAATTTTGTGGAAAGAGTTCAAAAACTTGTTTTTGGAAGGGCGCCACAAAATTAATTTAGAAGTTCTTGATGAGGATAATGAACCGAGAACACTACTAGAATAATTGCATATATCTTTATAAGTATTTTTCTATAAATTTACAAAAGCCCAAAGTGAACTTTAAAGAACGTCCCCAAAGTTCAACCTAATCAAATGGCTCAAAAGCCTGAAATATAAGAAGAGGCAAAAAATGAACTTTAAGGAACGTCCCTAAAGTTCAATTTTTTCTACATATATTTCATCATTTACTGCTACCACTGTATATTTATTGATGTTCTTTAATTCTTTTATTTCGTCAAGCTCCCCGTATTCTTCAATTTGTTTTCTTGCTTCTGCTTGCTTTTCTTTTAGCTTATCTTTCTCTTCTTTTTTTAAGTATTTGAATTCTATCATTACTCCCTTATATCCTTTGCTTGAATCTTTCGGAATTAACAATATGTCAGGGTATTTTTTTTGCACTTCCATTTCTGATTTTAATCTAAATATTTTCAAATTCATTGCTATGCAGAAAAATATTAGTTTTATGTATTTTTCGTCAAATTTTATGTAATCCCTATTTGACAAGTTCTTTAAATATTTTCCTAGCATTTCTACTATTTTATCTATTTTCCCTTCTAAGGCTATTTCTCTTGCTATTTCTGTATAATTTTCATTTATATCTATTTTTAACTCGTCTTTTAATATTTTCAAAAAGTAATCTGAATATATCTCTTTCATCACATTATTAGGTATATTTAACTTCGGATATCCTACTTCTTCTCCTTCTATCGTCAAATAGCCTAAGTAGAATAACATTGATATCAGGTCGGTTTCTGTAAATTCTATTGCTGGATTGAATTTCTGCCTTATTTCGCTTACTATTCCTTCTCCTGATACTGTTTTTTCTATTACTTTTTCTCGTTCTTCTCCTTTGCATAAATCTAGCATTTTTCCTAATTTGCTGTAGTCACTTGCTATATTTACATCTATCAATTGGTCTGGTATTTCATTGAATCTTACATAGTTATTTAAAAAATATAAACACATATTTGAATTATATATTCTTTCTTTTCCGTGCATTGAAAATTTATATCCATCATAATTTTCCCTCATAATTGGCAATAGTTCTTCTTGTTTTTCTTTTACTATATTTTGTTCTTGCATCAATTTTTCCAATTCTTTTTCAGTAAAGCCCATCATTTCGTTAAATTCTCTATCTTGCGTTTTATCAGAACTAATGTTAAAACCTGATGTTAAACTATCTAGTGTTATTGGAGCTACTCCTGTTATAAATATTCTGTCTACAACGCTTTCTGTGCCTTCCTTTAAAATTTCATACCATTTTCTTACTTTTCCATTTTTTGATACTAAATTTTTAAATTGATTTGTATTAAATCCTAGCAATTCATTTGCAAAGTGGTCATATTCATCTATTATTACATAGATTTTTTCGTTATTTTTTTGTATGATAAATGCTTTTATTAAGTTATCTAAAATGTTTTCTGCCTCATCTTCAGCATTTATATAAAAATCCAATCCATATCTTTCCACAAATAATTTTATTGAAGCAATTACTTTACTTTTAAATCCTTTCATGGTTGTTTCTTCATCTGTTGTATCTATTCCTGAGAAATTAAATTTTAATATGTTATAACTGTTTTT
>CALXJQ010000090.1 GCA_944388665.1 uncultured Clostridia bacterium | reverse complement strand
GAGGTCTTACATTATTTTTTTGTACCAAACAAAATTCACATAAAACAAATTCGCGATTAAAATATTATATAAACTAATTTTACATGTGCATAACTTATAAACGCAAACGTAATCCACAAAGTTATTCACAAAGTTATCCACATTATCCACAGGTAGTTATCCACAACCAAAAAACACAAAATTGTGAACATAATACTTATAAGACGACATAATTTGCACAAATTTTATCGAAAAAACATAGAATAAAATAGCGAATGTTTTAAAAAGTCATATTATGTAAAAATGATGTATTTTGGTTGAAAGGATGAGCAAAATGTTAGATAAGTTAAAAAAATTTTTGGCGAAGCATGACTGTAAAACTAGGGAAGAGCCTGACCCAAGAAATATCGATGAAAATAGAATGGAAAAGCTTTTAAAAAAGGGAGCAATGCTAATTGATGTAAGGAGCCCACAGGAGTTCAAAGAAGGTCATTTTGAAGCTGCAATAAATATACCAGAGTATGAAATTGAAAGTAAGATAGAGGAAGCGGTACAGGATAAATCTCAAGTGATTGTCCTTTATTGTACTTCAGGTTACAGGAGCAAAAAGGCAAAAGAAGCACTGGAAAAAATGGGCTATGAAAATGTTTTTTATCTTGCTATTAATTATAAGTTATGGTAGAATTATTGAGAAAGCCTTGCGAAAGGAATGTTTAAGAGTATGGATGAAAGACAAAAATATATTAGAAATTTTAGCATCATTGCGCATATAGATCATGGTAAATCAACTTTAGCAGATAGATTGATTGAGATGACAGGTGTTTTGTCTAAGCGAGAGATGGAAAATCAAGTTTTAGACAATATGGAAATCGAGCGTGAACGCGGAATTACAATCAAATCTCAAGCAGTTAGGATGATTTATAAAGCAAAAGATGGGCATGAGTATACTTTTAATTTAATAGATACACCAGGACATGTAGATTTTAACTATGAGGTCTCTAGGAGCTTAGCTGCATGCGATGGAGCGATTTTGGTGGTTGACGCAAGCCAAGGTGTTGAGGCACAGACTTTGGCAAATGTGTATTTAGCGATAGATAATAATTTGGAGATTTTGCCTGTGCTAAATAAGATTGACTTGCCAAATGCTAGGCCAGATGAGGTCAAGAAAGAAATCGAGGATATCATTGGCATTCCAGCAGAGGATGCGCCTTGCATTTCTGCAAAATCTGGTTTGAATGTTGATGAGGTTTTAGAGAGAATTGTTACCGATTTGCCAGCTCCAAAAGGCGATGAGAATGCAAGGGCAAAATGTCTAATTTTTGACTCATATTACGATAATTACAAGGGTGCGGTTGCTTATGTACGTGTTTTCGACGGCAAAATTCGCGTAGGCGACAAAATTCTTTTGATGAGGGCAAATAAGACCTTTGAGGTTACTGAAGTAGGGTATTTTATTCCGGGGTCATATATGCCAACTGATGAGATAAAAGCAGGTGAAGTAGGCTATATTGCAGCAAGCATCAAGAATTTGTCAGATGTTCATGTAGGTGATACAATCACATTGAAAGACGAACCAGCAGAGGAGCCACTAAAGGGCTATAAGCGTGTAACCCCAATGGTTTACTGTGGCTTATATCCAATTGATGGTAGTCAGTATGAGGAGCTAAAAGAAGCATTAGAAAAGCTTAAACTTAATGATGCATCATTAGAGTTTGAACCAGAAACTTCAGCAGCGTTGGGCTCAGGCTTCAGATGCGGATTTTTAGGCTTACTTCATTTAGAAATTATTGAAGAGAGGCTTGACAGAGAATTTGACTTGGGACTAATTACCACAGCTCCATCAGTTATCTATAAGGTTCATAAAACAACGGGACAAGTTGTAGAACTCTATAATCCCGAGGATTTGCCAACGCCACAAGAGATTGACTACATCGAAGAGCCTTATGTAACTGCAAACATTTTAACACCAAAAGAGTACGTTGGAAACATAATGGAACTATGCCAGAGGCGAAGAGGCATCTACATCGATATGAAATATTTGGACACAAATAGAGTAACACTAATATACGAAATGCCACTAAATGAGATAATTTACGACTTCTTCGATAACCTAAAATCAAAAACCAAGGGCTATGCTTCATTAGACTATGAGTTCAAAGAATACAAAAAATCAGACTTAGTAAAACTAGACATATACATAAATGGCGAACCAGTTGATGCACTAAGCCTTATAGTACATAGAAGCAATGCCTACGACCGTGGCAAAAAAATGGTAGAAAAACTAAAAACAGTAATCCCAAGAAAACTATTCAAAATACCAATTCAGGCAGCCATTGGCGGTCAAATAATAGCAAGAGAAACAATATCAGCATTGAAAAAAGACGTTTTAGCAAAATGCTATGGTGGCGACATCACCAGAAAAAAGAAACTACTTGAAAAACAAAAACGAGGCAAAAAGAAAATGCGCGAAATAGGCAACGTTGAGATTCCCCAAGAGGCCTTCCTCTCAGTCTTGAAACTTGACGATTAATGAACTTTGGGGACGTTCCTTAAAGTTCAAAACATTAAGCACAGCCAAGAGAAGAGAAAGAAAGATTTGAGAGAATGAACTTTGGGGACAGTCCTTAAAGTTCATTCTTAAAATTATTATTCA
>CALXJQ010000089.1 GCA_944388665.1 uncultured Clostridia bacterium | reverse complement strand
GAAAATTAAAAAGAGATATAATACTATAGAATAAAACCAAATCGCTTTTCATATATTTTAATAAAAATATATGAGGAGTGATTTTTTTGTATTATATTCAAGAGGCTGACAAGCCTATATTTTGGTTAAAGTTATTTAATATAATTACTGTAAGTGGGGACAAAATAATATTGCCAAGTGCTAAAAAACAAACGAAATTGGCTGAAAAAACAAAGAAAATATTAGATATGAGCAACTGCAGAAAAGTTGTATTAAGCAAAAAAGTTAAAGAATATTTGGAGTATGTAAATTGTTTATATTCTTATCAAATTGATATTGCTGATGGAAAATGGCTATTTGAAATGCTTACAACAAAAGCATTGGACTTTATTGTAAAGTGTAAAGAGTTAAAAAAAGAAGAAATTGCAATATCTATTTTGGTGAATGACCTAACAGAAGCCACACTTAATAACATAAAAAATATTGCTAAGCAGTATAAAAGAATAAACATCGTAACGAATCATATAGAAAAATATAAAAAAATTGAAAAAATGCTTTTTGATGATTATGGCGTAATGGTCACGATTGTTAATAATAAGAAAAAAAGCTTAACAAAATCACAAATAATATTGAATGTGGATTTTCCAACCGAGCTGATAAATAAATATAATATTTATGAGGAAGCTATAATTTTAAACTTAAAAAGAAATGTTAAAATAACAAGAAAAAGGTTTGATGGACTATGTATAAATGATTACCAAATAGCTTTCCCTAAAGCCAGAAAGCTAGATATGGACATTGTAAATAAATATGACTTAGTAGAAGTTTACGAAGCGGAATTTTACAAAAAGATGCCTTATAAAAATGTAATGGAAAAGCTAGAAAAAGATGGGGTGGAAATAATTAGCTTAAGTAGTAAGTATTCAGAACTCAAATAAATTGTAATAATAAATTAATTGTAAAACTTAAATTTTTATTAAAAGCTTTTCTTTTTATGAAAAATATAATATAATGTACATATCAAAATATATTTGGCAAGGAGGTAAAGAAATGCCAAGCAATAATAACAATAGAAATAATGGAAGTAAAAATGACGAAACCAAGGTATATAAAACAAAACATAGCCAAAATAAAAAACCAGTAGCTAAAAAGAAGCAAGTAAAGCCAGATGAAAAACAGAACAAGGGCAAGAAAAATAAAAAAGGAAAGAGCTCTGGAGGTAAGCATCCAAAGCTAATGATGGCAATAAAAATATTCATAATATTAATCTTATTATTATGCGTAATAGGAGCAGGAGTAGTTGCAGGAATAGTGTTTGGTTTATTTGGTGATGACTTTGAAATTTCTCAAGATGAACTAAAAATAGCAGCAGCAAACTCAGTAGTAGTAGACCAAAATGGTGCGGTTATAGCTAACTTAAGTGGAGATGAAAAAAGAAAAGTAGTAACTTTAGAAGAAATGTCTCCATACTTACCTAAAGCATACATAGCAATAGAAGATGAAAGATTTTATCAGCATCATGGTGTAGATATAAAAAGAACTGCAGGGGCTATTTTGCACACTCTATTAGGAAATAGCTCTTATGGTGGAAGTACTATAACACAACAATTAGTAAAAAACATAACTAAAGAAGATGAAACACGAGGCTTAGCCGGAATTATGAGAAAAGTAAAAGAATGGGCAAAAGCATTCCAAGTAGAAAGAATGATTTCAAAAGATCAAATTTTAGAACTATACTTAAATATTCTATATGTAGGTTCAAATAGCAACTTACATGGAGTAGAATTGGGAGCAGAATATTATTTCAATAAGAGTGCAAAAGACTTAGACTTAGCAGAGTGTGCTTTTATGGCTGGAATTAATCATTCACCAAATTCTTATGACCCATTTGACGAGGCTACAGATAATTCACAAAAAATTAAAGATAGAACAATAACTGTTTTAGACAAAATGCTAGAATTGGGATTTATATCTCAGGAAGAACATGACTCAGCTGCAAATGAGGTAAGAGAAGGTTTACACTTTAGTAAAGGAGCAATGCCAACTTCAAACTATTCTTACCATACAGATGCAGTGCTAGAGCAAGTAATACAGCAAGTAATGGAAGAAAGAAATATTTCAAGAGAGCTAGCACAAAACTATGTATATAGTAGTGGTTTAACAATTTACTCAACAGTTGACCCTAGCATTCAAAGCAGAATAGAAGAAGAAACTGCAAAAGAAAAATATCAACTAGCAGGTAGAGACAAAAACAAAGATGGAACTTTAAAAAATGACCACACACAAGCAGCCTTTGTAATAATTGATCCAAAAACGGGCAATGTTTTAGGTGTATCTGGAGGATTAGGTGAAAAACAAGCAGGAAACCTAAATAGGGCAACCCAAACTAGAAGGCAACCTGGTTCTTCAATAAAGCCACTTGCAGATATTGCTCCAGCTTTACAAGAAAAAGTAATTACAGCTTCAACTGTTTATGATGATGTATTCACAGACTTTGGTGGAGACTATACGCCTAAAAATGATGGAAATGACTATGATGGACTTCTAGGAATAAGAGACATAATTGCACGTTCTAAAAACGTACCAGAAGTAAAAATAATGAGAGAGCTAACACCTCAAAAATCTATTAAATATTTAAAAGAATTTGGAGTAAGCTCATTAGTTACAGCAGAAGACAACTCTACAAAAAATGATGAAAACTTGTCACTTGCAATAGGTGGTGTAACAAATGGTATAAGCCCACTAGAAATGGCCGCAGGCTATGCAGCAATTGCAAATGGTGGTGAATATATAACACCAACATTCTATACAAAAGTTGTAGATGCCGATGGAAATAC
>CALXJQ010000088.1 GCA_944388665.1 uncultured Clostridia bacterium | reverse complement strand
CTAATGTGAGCAATACATAATAGTCGGCAGAGTAGGAGTTGCGCCTGCTCTGTTTTTTTGCATAAAAAAAGTATGTGTAGTTGCGATACACATACAACTATGCTTGAATCTTAGCGACTTTCAAACACATTTATTTTGTACTTAAATAATAACATATTATTATTATTTTGTCAAATGAAAATTTTTGAAAAATATTAAAAAATCAATAATTTAAAGATTTTTTTATGATTAAACGGAAAGTTTTATGTATGGCATTAACTTGTATTATGGCACTTGGTACCGCTACAACCGCTTTTTCGACAGAGAAAGCTGATGATTCTTCTGGAATTATTACACCTTTCAAATAGTGTGAAAGAGTCAGCTTTCTCCTATTTTCGAAAAAAGATGACTAGCATATTACTAGTCATCCTCAGAGTTTCTCATTATCTGTATGATTTTATGATTTCGGCTTAAAATTTTTTAGCTCTTTTTTACCACCGTAAGAGTTCCCCTACGGTCCTTTCTGGCAAATTGCCAATTGACGCTGTCTATTATTCCATTATCTTCGATTTTAATATCATATCCCTTCCTCAGCAATTTTTCTATCACCTCGTCAAGGACAACAAAGTGCCCTATTTCAGTACTCATGCAGCCATAGAATTTTGCTAGCCAGATATTCCATCTTGCCTTTCGATATTGTATCCTTATGGTACTCTTCCGTACACTCTCAGCTGTCATGATAAAACTTCCCATTACGCTTCTTAGTGTACTTGATAGTCCTTTTTCTTCCTTTTTCGGCTGTCTCCAAAATACACAGACATAATCATGGTCTGTAACTTCAATATCGAAACCTTTCTTTGCAAACTTTTTAATTACTTCCTGGACAATCCCCTCATTGCCGTAACTTATCGGACAATGACTAAAGCCGCGTCTTTTCCATTGTCTGAGATTACTTTTGGCAATCCAATACTGAATCCGATACTGACTCCTTATAGCTTGTCTCTGTGCCTTTGATGCTTTCACCATACTGCATCCTCCTGTTCATAATTCTGTTTCAATGAGAACTCTGATTTTTTGCCACAATTAAAGTAGCAAACAAATTGAGCAAATGCTCAATGCAAAAAAATCTTTGTACATGCTTATCTTAGCATATTTTACATAAAATGTCAACGTTTCCTATATCCTATTACAATTTGATGTTGCAATTTTTTATTATCGTTTTCTGATTGACTTTTGCACAATATGTAGTAAAATAATAAATAACGACACTTTAGACTATTAAATTTTTACTTCAGAAATGTGAATTTATATTAAAGAGAGGTATTTTGAATGTTAGCATATATTAAGGGAAAATTAGAAATGAAAATGACCGGATACATTGTTATAGATGTTGGCGGTCTTGGATATAAGGTTTTTATGTCAGATGTTGGTATGGACAAAGTAGGAAATATTGGTGATATCGTTAAAGTTCATACTTACTATAGAGTAAGAGAAGATGACGTTAGCATCTATGGATTTAATACTTTAGAGGAATTAAAAATGTTCGAGTTGTTGCTTGGCGTTAGCGGCATTGGCGCCAAAACTGCTTTAGCGATGTTAGCAACATGTGAGCCATCAGAGTTTGCTCTTGCCGTCATATCTGAAGATGTAAAAGCTTTAACTCGGAATCCCTGGAATAGGTGCAAAATCAGCAAGAAGAATTATCTTGGAATTAAAAGATAAAATAACTAAAGAGCAAGAAATAGAAAACATAAATCAACATATTAAACAGCAAAACGCCAAAGGTTCTAATGCCGACTCTACCGGTGAAACAAGCGAATTTGACGAAAAACTTCAAAATCTTATGGAAAACAAGACAAAAATATCAGAAGCAACTGCTGCTTTGCAAGTACTTGGCTACAATAAACGAGAAATAGAAAAAGCTTTTGAAAAGCTAGACAAAAAAGATTTCACAACAGAAGAATTAATCAAAAAAGGTCTAAGTATATTAGGAAAATAAAATTTGCCACAAGGGACGTAGCTATTTAGCAATTTTTTGCCATTCATCTACGTCCCTCTTGGCAATAGCAAAAAATTGAATAAAAATCTGAATTATGGAAAACCTACTAAAAAGTAGGTTTTTAGTATGGGTAAAAAAAATATAGGTAAAAAAATTTTTATAGGTCTAGCCGCTGGAATTATAAGTGGCCTATTTTCAACAGGTGGAGGCATGATTTTAGTTCCAGCTTTTATATATTTACTAAAATTAGATGCAACAAAAGCAAGAGGCACTTCCGTTTTTTGCATCTTGCCAATGGTCATTGCAAGCAGCATCTTCTATTACAAAGGTAATTATATAGATTGGAAGGTAGCAATTTTGTGTGCAGTCGGTGGCGGTATTGGCGGATATTTTGGTGCAAAATTATTAAAAAAGCTGCCAGAAAAAATAATGAAATTCGCTTTTCTAGGCTTCTTAATATATGCATCATATAAAATGCTTACTTAAAATGAACTTTGGGGACGTTCCTTAAAGTTCATTGAATTTTATTAATAATGGCAGAGATAATATGATAAATAATTTTGAACTTTAAGGAACGTCCCCAAAGTTCAAAAGAAAGGATTTGTTTTAAAAATGGCAGAAGTTTTTATTGGTTTGATTTCAGGCATAGTAAGCGGAACAGGTATGGGCGGAGGAACAATTTTAATTTTTCTTCTTACTTTTTTTAGTGGTTTGGAACAGCATGTTGCGCAAGCCACTAATTTGATATTTTTTATTCCGACATCTTTGGTAGCAATAATTGTGAATTTAAAAAATAAAAATATAGCTTTGAAGTCTGCAATTTTAATTTCGATTTTTGGAATTTTAGGTGCAATAATTGGCGCAAATATATCTATAAATATGGATGTTGGAGTTTTACGAAAATGTTTTGGAGTTTTTTTGGCAATTATTGCTATAAATGAAATTATTTCCATTGTAAAATTATATGTAAAACCGCATAAAAAATCCAAAAATATAAATACTAAGTAAAGAAGATAGATAATGTTAAAACATTATCCATAAAATGTAAAAAGCACATATAGGAGGTAATAGTATGAGATTTATAAAAGGTGTAGTAATTGGTGGACTTATTACTACTGGGTTAGTTATGATGTACACAGAATCAGACTTGATGAATAGAAAAAAAGTAATGAAAAAAGGTAAAAAAATTGCTAAAAAAATGGGAATTCTTTAATTTCCATAGGAAAGACTTGAATTTTCGAGTATATAGAATAATTTGTGTAAAGTTTAAAAATAAACCTTCTTATGATAAAATAAAAATGTCATAAGGAGGTTTT
>CALXJQ010000087.1 GCA_944388665.1 uncultured Clostridia bacterium | reverse complement strand
AAAAATTTAATAGGATACGAATGGAAAGATGCATCAAATGGAGCTACAATCGAAGTTGTTAATCCAGCAACTCAAGAACTTATAGATACAGTTCCAAATGTAACAGACGAAGACGTTGATGAAGCTGTAAAAGTAGCTGAAGTAGAACAAAAGAAATGGGAAAAAGTATCTATATATGATAGAGCAGATATTCTATACAAATTTGTTGATTTAGTAGAAGAAAATAAAGAAAGATTAGCAATTCTTTTATCTAATGAAACAGGAAAGCCAATAAAAGAAGCAAGAGCAGAACTTGCAAATGTAAGAATTGGTGTAAGAGGATTTGTAGAAAAAGCAAAGCATCTATATGGAAAAAGCATCCCAGAGGGTTCAGAAGCTGGACAAGAAAAAACAATACAATTTACCAAAAGATATCCAATAGGAGTTGTTGCGGCAATCATACCATTCAACTTCCCAAGTGACCTGTTCTGCCAAAAAGTGCCACCAGCATTAATGATGGGAAATAGCATAATAGTAAAACCATCAAACTATAACCCATTAACATTAATAGAATATGTAAAATTAATGATTGAAGCAGGAGTACCAGCAGGATGTATTCAAATATTAACAGGAGATGGACCAACAGCAGGACAAGCATTAGCAAGACATCCAGGAGTTCACCTAGTATCATTAACAGGTGGAACAGCAGCTGGAATTCAAACAATGGGAACAGCATCTAAAAACTTAACACATGTAATGCTAGAACTTGGTGGAAATGATGCATTCATCTTCTTAGAAGACGGAGACATGGACCTAGCCGTAAAAGAAACAATATTAGGCAGGCTATATAACGGCGGACAAGTATGTTGTGCAAGTAAGCGATTCTTAATTCATAATTCAAGAAAACAAGAATTTATAGACAGAATGAAAGAAGTAATAGCAAACTTAAAAATTGGAGACCCAATGCAAGAAGATACAGACATGGGACCAATGATTAACATAAATGCAGCAAAAAGAATAGAAGACCAAGTAAACAAAACAGTAGCAGAAGGAGCAACAATAATTTGTGGAGGAAAAAGAGAAGACGCTTACTATTATCCAACAATATTAGATAATGTAACAAAAGATATGGAAATTGCAAAAGACATGGAAGTATTTGGCCCAGTAATTCCAGTAATAGGATTTGATAATGAAGAAGAAGCGATTCAAATAGCAAATCAATCTTGCTATGGCTTATGTGGCTGTGTAATATCAAAAGACGTATCAAAAGCAATGAAAATAGCAGACAAGCTAGAGTGCGGCGGAGCAGTAGTAAACGGCTCAAGCTTCTATCGCTCATTCGAAATGCCATTCGGCGGATGGAAACATTCTGGAATCGGCAACGAGGGCGTAATGACAACATTAGAAGAAATGTCAAGACTAAAAACAATAGTACTAAAGAATATCTTATAAAAAATTGCCAAGAGGGACGTAGCAAAATGGCAAAAATTGCCAAAAAGGTACGTCCCCAGTGGCAAAAATTGAAAGGAAGTGAAATGAAAGGATGGAAGAGAATAATAAAAGTAAGAAGAAAACAATTTTGACTATTGTTGCAACGGTTATTGGCATTATTGTAATTATAGCTGTAATTGGTTTGCTTATTAATACTGTAAGTAATAATAGTTCTAGCAGTCAGAATTCAGGCGATTCTAGCAGTAGCAATAGCGCTACAAGTGAGGAGTCTAAGGTGGCAAAGTTGTATGATGAGTTGACTAGCAAAGGTAAGTACAATTTTAATGTTACTTTAGATGATAATAATAAGGTAATTTATGCCAAGGATAATGAAGTTGCATATAAGGATTCTTTTTCAAAGGGGAAAGAGAGTAGGTTTATTACTACAGGAGGAAATGCTTATTTGCTAAATGATTCAGAAAAGATTGCATATAGATATCAGAATAATACTGGTGATTTGGTTAAGATGGAAGCTCAGTTAAAGAAGACTGAAGGATTACAGGCAACTGCTGGTAAGGAGAAAATTAATAATAAGAATTATGATTATGAGGAATACCAAGTGGAAACTGAATTTTTATTTGATAGTTCTAAGGTAACAAATGATAATGATGTGAAGACAAGATTTTATTTTAATGGTGACAATTTGGTTTATGTAAAGACTATTGCGGGAGATTATGAAGAGTTGTCACAAGTAGACATAAACTACAAGGTTGATGAAAGTTTATTTGAGTTACCTTCTAATTATCAGATTCAATAATAAGTTTTTAGTTAATGAATTATGAGGTTAAGGAGGAGATAAAAATGTCAATAAGATTTATGTTAAATGAAACATCTTATTTTGGTAAAGGCTCAAGGGAAGAACTAGTAGGAGAAATTAAAAAAAGGAATTTTAAAAAAGTTTTTTTGGTAAGTGATAAGTCACTCGTAGAAGCCGGAGTAACTGCAAAAATAGAAAAAATATTATATGAAGCAAAAATTGATTATGATTTATATGATGAGATTAAGCCAAATCCAACGATTAAAAATGTGTTGGACGGAGTAATGGAATGCAAAAAGTCTAAAGCAGATGTTATTGTAGCAGTAGGTGGAGGCTCAAGTATAGATACTGCAAAGGGCATTTCTATTGTAATGACAAACCCAGATAGAGCTGATATTAAGTCATTGTCAGGGAATTCTAACACTGTAAATAGAGGTATGCCACTTATAGCGCTTCCAACAACTGCAGGAACTGCAGCAGAGGTAACTATAAATTATGTAATTACAGACCCAGAGGCAGAGGTTAAAATGGTTTGTGTAGACCCAAATGATATTCCAATTGTAGCGATTGTTGATTCAGAGTTAATGGCATCTATGCCAAAGAGTTTGGCTGCTGCAACGGGAATGGATGCATTGACACATTCAATTGAAGGATATATTACAAAAGCTCATAATGATATGTCAGATATGTTCCATATAAGAGCTGCTACATTGATATTTAAGTATTTACCTGCAGCTGTTAATGATAAAGATCCTGAAGCAATAGATAAAATAGCGATGGCACAATATATAGCTGGTATGGGATTTTCTAATGTAGGACTTGGAATAGTTCACTCTATGGCACACCAATTGGGCGCTGTTTATGATACACCACATGGAATTGCAAATGCAATGCTTTTGCCAACAGTTATGAAGTTTAATGGTGAAGTTTGTTATGAAAGGTTTAGAGATATATTGAAAGCTTTGGGATATCCAGCTGACAATTATACGAAAGAGGAAGTTATAAAAACTCTTGTTACTAGAATAGAAGATTTGTCTGAAAAGGTCGGAATTACATCAACTATAAAAGATTATGGAGCTAAGGAAGAGGATTTCGAAATGCTTGCAGAAAAAGCAATGAATGACCCTTGTAAGCCAGGAAATCCAAGAGATGTAACAAAAGAAGATTTT
>CALXJQ010000086.1 GCA_944388665.1 uncultured Clostridia bacterium | reverse complement strand
AAAGAGCGAGAAAGCTAAGATGAACTTTAAGGAACGTCCCCAAAGTTCAAAGGGAGTGAAATTAAGATGCAAAATAAACGATTTAAAGAAATTGATGAAGAATTTGTATGTGATAATTGTGGCAAAAAAGTTTCAAAACTCGGTTATTCGTGCAGGGACCACTGCCCATATTGTTTATATTCTAAGCATGTGGATAAAAATCCGGGTGATAGAGCAGAAGCTTGCCATGGAGATTTAGAGCCAATACATGTGGAGCCTGATAGTAAAAAAGGATATGTAATTATTTACAGATGTAAAAAGTGTGGCGCTATAAGGAGGAATAAAGCTGCTAAAGATGACAACACAGATTTATTAATTAAATTAACTTGCAATGAGATATAAGAAAAGCCAAAGGAAAAGATGAATTCCTTTGGCTTTCTTGATGTTAGATTACTTTAATAAAGTAATCTACATATTGTGGTCTAGCATCAATGTACTTGTCGAACCAATTTATGCTTTTTTGAAAATTGGCATAAATTGAATCTTTATCGGCATCTGTTGCAAAGAGGCCGTCTTTAGAGTATAATTTGCTATGTCTTTTATATAGCAAATCAGCACCGTAAACCCAATATACGCTCTTTTTGGCTTTTAAATGCTCAAGCCTAAAGGGGCGCAATATGAAATTGGAATTTTTTGGTGCAACTCTAATAACATTGAAACCTTTTTTTCGGATAGCCTTAACTGTTGTTTCGGCTATATCCTCGAGTGAAGGAATGGATATCTTATGCTGAAAACAATCAAGAGCCATTCCATCGATGACTTCTCCAATTTGAATGCTGGAGATATCTAAAATTTGCCGACTCCACTCTTCTTTGCTCATTAAAATCACTCCTTGAAATTTTTCTTAAGAGTTGAAGTACAAACCTTCCTTTATTATAATATCATTTATTTGGCCAAAAATCAATATGCGCAAAAATTGAACTTTAAGGAACGTCCCTAAAGTTCAAGATGTTTTTTTCCTCCGTCCCCAAAAACATCCCCAAAAACATCTAAAAAAATGAACTTTAAGGAACGTCCCCAAAGTTCATTAATTTTTAGATTTGTTTGTTTAGGTTAGCACTGGTGTAAGAGCTGCCTTGAAGGCGCTTGCCAGAAGAGGCAAGGTTGATGATGTGGTTTAGCTGCTCGATGGTTTCGTCTAAGGCATCGATGCGGATTGAGTCAACTGGAAATTCTTTGTAGGAGATTGAGGTGATTTTGCTATTGTATATTGTGGTGACAGATTGGATGTTGTCGGTTTTTATTGGAAACTGCATGTTGAGTCTATCTTGCAAGTAATAGTGATTATTGCTTTGGCATTTGGCTTTGCACTCAGGGTAGCATTTGTTTGATTCGCCAAGAAGGCAATAGTTCATATTTACAAGGGGTATTCGTCCATAGACTATTAGCTCTTTTGAAAGGTATTTGTAATTGCATAGATGGTGCATTGAGTCTTTATCAAGCTCTGGTGAAAGTGTAAAGCTACTTATGCCGAGTTTTTTTAGTTCAAGTACAGTGTGGTTGTTGAAGATATTGAATGTGTAGTTGGCAACTACTTTGAAGTATTTGCCAATGTCGGCGAAGATGTCACTTAGTAGCTTAATGTTTCCAATGTTGGAAATGACAAACCCAGTTATGTCGAAAGTTTGGATAGATTTTTTGGTAGCATTGATAAAGATGTTTTTGTAGTTTCCTTTGATTACTGTAGGCATATAGATGTATATGTCAATTTTTTTGCTGAGGGTTTTTATTGTTTCTTCGTATTTTTTGTCAGAAAAATATTTCAAAGGGATGTATATATTTGTTGCACCAACTAATTTTGAGTAATCAAAGGCAAGGTTAAGCTCGTTTAATAAAACGGAGACTTTGGGAATGTTTGCATTTATTAGAGCAGTGTTTGAGTTGACGTTTTTTCTCATTAAATGCAAAACTTTTTTGTTGATGGTGCATTTATTTGCATTTATTGAAATTTTTGGCAAGCGCCTAGCGCATTTTGATATAGCAAAGTTTTCTACTTGCTCAAGGGCGACACGGCGAAGCTCGTTCAATGAGCTTATTTTTGGCAAAAAGCAATTGTCGTCTAAGTCTACATTGATATTTTTAAATTCGTACATGCTTGAAGTAGTCTTTGAAATTTGCTTGATGACGTCCTCCTTAGAAAGAGGTCTGTTTTTGGCCTCAAGAGGTGATTCGTCAATCTCGTATCGTAAGTGCAAATTTTTGTACAAAAGCAGATTGTTGCCAGAAGAAATCTCAATAGATATAGGTCTATTCTTCTTGATGGTTACTTTACAATTAAGCGCAATTTTTCTGTGTTCACCCTTGTATGAGTTTTTTGCTTCGGTGGAAAGGGCCTTTGAAGACATTTTAAAAATTTTGTCGTTTGCATTGATATTTCCCTTCATTCTGCCAATTGTAACGGTTTGCCCTTTTGCAGTTTCTTTTATATTGCTTTTATTATCCATAAGTTCAGAAATAGTATAAGCGCCAGACTCATGTTCTAAACTAACAGTGTCACCGATGGCGATAGGTTCCCTTAATTTTACTGTGATAAGCCCCTTGGCTTTGTTGTATTTCTGGACTTTACCAAGGAATAGTCCCATATTATTTGGCTTTTCTTTGAACACAAAGTTTCTGTTAGGGTTGCTATCAAGGTGACCGCTTGATGACATTCCACGGTTAAAAATTTGCATTAAAGCTTCTTTATCTTTAGGGTCAACTATGTAAGGCTCCTGTGAAAGGGCTAAATCAATGTATTTCCTGTAAATATGAGTGACAGTTGCTACATATTCTGCAGATTTCATACGTCCTTCAATTTTTAAACATTTGACTCCTGATTTGATAAAATCTGGAATATAATCTAATGAGTATAAGTCGCGCGTGCTCAAAAGATAACCAGAATTAATCTCTTTATTGTTTTCAAAGAGTTTGTATGGAAGCCTGCAAGGGCCAGCACATTTGCCACGGTTTCCTGACCTTCCACCTAAAATGCTTGAAAACAAGCATTGCCCAGAATAAGAGATACACAATGCACCATGCGCAAAGCATTCAATTTCTATTTTTGTGTTTTTGCAAATATAATCAATTTCATTAATAGAAAGCTCTCGTGCAAGTACAACTCGCTTAAACCCAAGCTTTTCTAGTTCTAGTGCGCCATTTAGGTCATACACTGTCATCTGTGTGCTGGCATGAATAGGAAGAGAAGGGAAAAGCCTCATCAATTCCATTGCTAGACCTAAATCTTGCACTATAATAGCATCAATACCGAATCTATAGGCGTATTTCGCCAAGGATATGGCTTGCACGAATTCGGTGTCTTTAATAAGTGTATTTAAGGTTAAATTAGTTTTTACACCTCTTATTTTGGCGTAGGAAATGGCCTTTTCAAGTTCGGCTAAATCAAAATTGTGCGCAAAGGCTCTGGCACTAAAAGTGTTGGAACCAAAATAAACACTGTCAGCGCCGTTTTGCACAGCTGCTTTTAAACTGTTAAAATCACCAACAGGTGAGAGTAATTCTATCATATTAACCTCCAAATTTTAGTTTCTTTAAAAATATTTTAGCATAAATTGTTGAAATTTGGAATATCTAAGTGTATAATTTAAAAGGTTTATGGGTATCCGATGTAAAAAACCTAAATATATTATAAGGATTGATAAAAATATATGAAAAAAAGGATTTTTAATGTACTAATTACAGTGATAATTATTATAGCAATTTTATTTGGAATAAATATAAAAGTATTAGCAGCTAGTGCTAATACTGTGGAAGAAAATACGAGTTCATCAAATACAGAAAATTCAGCTCCAAGCCAAAACAGTAGCCCTAGCACAAATATAAATACAAGTTCAGATAGCTCAAATACTGCAACAGGTTCTGGAAGTTCAAATACAAACTCCGGTAGTTCAAGTGGCTCTAGTGGTTCTACTAATTCAGGTAGCACTGGCAGTGCTAGTAATTCTGGTGGCTCAAATAGTACAAGAAATACGAATA
>CALXJQ010000085.1 GCA_944388665.1 uncultured Clostridia bacterium | reverse complement strand
TCAATAAAAAATTTAAAATTATGCTCTAACTGTGGCGTTAAATAATATATATCATAGTTTACATATTTTGTCAATTACTTTTAAAAAAATTTTAGGACATTTTCAAAAACTATTGACATTACTTTAAAAAAAAATTTTAGGACATTTTCAAAAACTATTAAAATTACTTTAAAAAAATTGTAAAAAATATAAAAAGAATTTTTAATCAGTTTTAAAAAAAATTTTTTGCCAAAAAGGTACGTCCCTTTTGGCAAAAAGCTAATTTTTTGTATCAGCTGATTTTAGAGTGATTTTTCGATTGCATAAGCCTTGGTAGCATATTAAGCTGGAAGTAACGCTGTTTAAGGAAATAAATCCTTTATTATATAGGTATAGACGTTTCTTTAGTTTTCGTTTCACATTTCTGTAGCGAGCATATTTTCCATTAAAATTTCTACCTAAGAACAAAAAATTATTAGTATTTTTATAAATACGAGTTTTGTTATTCAAATGCAATTTTTCTCCTGCAAGAAAATCAGAAATTTGTTGCAAACAATATTTTAGGTATTGCTTAGATGGGTGGAAAAGCAAAAAATCATCTTGGTAACGCACATAATATTTAATTTTCAAAGTTTCTTTGATAAAATGATCCATATCGTTCAAATAAAAAATCGCCAAAATCTGGCTAGTCATAGAACCGATAGAAAGCCCTTCATCATTGCTATCAATGATATCAAACACAATTTTCAAAGCATCTTTATCCTTAATCCTTCTAAGAACCTTTTGCTTCAGAAGCTCGTGGTCAATGCTTGCAAAGAACTTGCTAACATCACACTTCAAAATATAATAAGTGTGGTACTTCAAATTGCATTCTTTTTTAAACTTTTGCTCATAATAAAGCCCCTTACTTGTGCCCATATTCTTTCTGCTTGCTACATTCACATCTAGCAAACAAGGTAAAATTGCGGGATACAAAATGAACCTTGCAACCAAATGATTTATAATTTTATCTTGCACATTTTGGCTTACAATCAGCCTTTCCTTTGGCTCGTGAATAATGAACTTATTATATGGCCCGACCACGTAAGCCTTGTGAATGAGAATATTGTACACCCTCGAAATATAGATAGACTTGTACTCTTTTAAATTTGCTACTCTGCGTTTATTTCTAGTATTTTTGTACACTTCATTATATGCAGACAAGATATTATCAAATTTACAAATATTCTTATATAAATTACCTTTTCTTTTCATATTAATATATGTAACTTGCTTAAATAAACAAGTTATAAGCTCCTTTCAAAACTAATATAATTCGACATTTAATATAAAAATTATAAAATAAAATCCATAATTCGACTGAAAAATTATGCGAAAATGCCAAAATCATATATGAAAAATAAAACAAATTTTATAAAAAAAAATTGCCAGAAGGGACGCAGCATTTTGGCAATTTTTTGCCATTTTGCTACGTTCATAGTGGCAATTATTACAAAATTATTACAAATGTATTATTTTCGTGTCATATCTTGACTTAATTCGTGAAAGAAGTTTATAATGTAATTAATTAGTTTGAAAGTGAATATTTCATTTATAAAAAGTGAATAATGAAATTAGTAAAAGACGGAAAAAGTTGCAAAAACAGAAGATGGAGGGAGATATGATGATGAAAAAGACAGAACTTGAAAAAGACGTAAAAAAAGCACTAACCTCTGAAAGCCTTGGTGCTGTAGAGAGAGAGAGAGAGAAAACTATATTCTAATGAAATAAGAGGAATAAGAGCAGAGGAATCTAGCTCTAATTTGGCAACTGCAAAAGCAGGGGCACATATAGCTATATGTGCAAAAAAAGTAGGTGGAGTACGTGTTTTGCGTGCACAAGAATTAAGTAAAAATGATGCGAAAAATACAGATGAAGTGTATGTTTTGCATGCACAAGAAGTAAGCAGAAATAATGTGAAGAATAGAATAAGAGAAAGAGGAGTAACACTAATAGCGCTCGTAGTGACGGTAATAGTGTTATTAATTTTGGCCGGAGTAACAATAACGGCGATAACGGGAGATAACGGAATTATTAAACAGGCGCAGGATGCAGCGGAAGCGACTGAAAAGGCTCAAGCTATTGAAAAGGTAGAAATGGCAATACTACAAAGCTTTGGAAAAGATGGAGAGATTGATAAAGATAAGTTAATAGAAAATCTGCAAGATGTTGATGGAATAGACTCAAGTACGATTCCATCAGATTCTGATTTTGATTTTCCTTTAACAATTGTAGTAGATGATTATGAGGTAGTAATTGAAGAAAATGGAGATGTTCACATCGAAGGAGAAGAAGGCGGAAGTACAAACACAACGCCAGGTGGAAACACCAATACAAATCCAGGAGGCAATACTAGTGATGAAGATAACGAGACTGGTGGAGGAAATACTAGTGGCGATGAAAATGAAACTGGTGGAAATAATGGTACTGGAGACACGAATACTACGAACGAAATAGAAATACCAGATGCAGAGACAAGTGGAGTAATAGAAGTATCAGGCCCAACGTGGAGTAATGGAACTGCAAGCATAACAATAAGCAAGGGAGCAGGAGTAGACAGTTCACTAAAAATGCAATATAAGAAAACTGACCAAGGAGATGACCAATATGTTACAGTAAATGGAAATAGTGAAACAATAAGTGGCTTAACAGACGGGGATGTAATAATAGTAAGGTTGACTGATGGAAAAGGCAACTATGGTGGCGTAAAGACAATAAACATTGAAGATGCAAATAAACCAGCAGTGGTAGTAAGCCAAGGAGCAGTAACAGAAACAAGTATTTCTGTAACAGTAAATGCAACTGATAGCGAAAGCGGCATACCAAGTCCAGCAAGCTATAGATATTATATAAAGAAAAACACAGACGCAGACTATCCAACTCAGCCAGAAGCAACAGATGGCAACGCAGGTTACACATTCAATGGCTTAGATGACAACACAAGCTATGACATTAAAGTAGAGGTGGATGACAATGCAGGAAACACTGGCTCAGGCGAATTAAAAGGAGTTAAGACATTAATTACAATTCCAGCAGGAGATGTAGAAGGAGCAATAAAGGTAGAAGGCCCAACATGGACTGATGGAAAAGCAAGCATTAGTGTTTCAATAGGTGACGATGTAGATGATTCACTATATTTGGAATATAAAAAAGGCGAAACTGGAGAATATACAAGACTAGAAGGAGATACTATTGGAGATTTAGTAAGTGGAGACAAAATATATATTCACTTAACAGATGGAACAAGAGATGGAGCAGATAAAATAGTAGATATCTCAGATACAAAATCACCAACTGTAACAGTAACAAATGGAACAATAACGACAAATAGCATTACAGTAAATGTTGTAGCAACAGATGGAGAAAGCGGAATGCCAAATCCAGCAAGTTATAAGTATTATATAGCAAAAGCTGATGGAGGAAGCTATGCAGAAGAGCCAGATGGAGGCCCAAGCGAAAGCGCAACACATACGTTTACTAACCTAGAAGCAAATGTAACTTACAATATTAGAGTAGAAGTTTCAGATGTGGCAGGAAATAATGGAACAGGAACAACAACGGCGACAACAGGAACTATGCCAGACGCAGGAGCTGTAGGAAGTTTAACATGGGGAGGCATAGTATGGAACCCAGCTGAAAGAACAGCAAGCACAACAATTTCTAAAGGAGCAGATGTAGACGAGAGCTTACAGTTACAATATCAAATAGTTGCAGATAAGAATTCACAACCAGCAGAAGAATCATATCAAATAATAGATAATGGTGGCACAATAAGTGGAATTAAAAATGGAAATGTTGTATATGCACGTTTGTGGGATGGCAAAAATGGAGGCAAAGCAGCATCATTAGAAGTAAGAGATACCAACCCACCAACAGTAAACGTGACAGAAGGAACAGTAGGCGAGACAAGCATATCAGTAAATGTAAGCGCCTCAGACAACGAAGCAGGAATGCCAGATACAATAACATATAAATACTACATTAAGAAAAATGAAGATTCAGACTACCCAAGCCAGCCAGAAGATACGAACACAACAGGAAGTTACACTTTTGAAGGCTTAGATGATAATACAGGCTATGATATGAAGGTAGAAGTAGACGATTATGCAGGAAATACAGGAACAGGAGAATTAATAGGAATACGTACATTAATAACAAT
>CALXJQ010000084.1 GCA_944388665.1 uncultured Clostridia bacterium | reverse complement strand
TTCAAATACTTAAAAAAAGAAGAGAAAGATAAGCTAAAAGAAAAGCAAGCAGAAGCAAGAAAACAAATTGAAGAATATGGAGAGCTTGACGAAATAAAAGAATTAAAAAATATCAATAAATATACAGTAGTAGCAGTAAATGATGAAATATATGTAGAAAAAATAGATTAAAACTTTTTGAACTTTGGGGACGTTCCTTAAAGTTCATTTTCAATTTCTTTTGTATTTCAAGCTTTTGGACTATTTGATTAGGTTGAACTTTAAAGAACATCACAAAAGTTCAAAAAAAGATGTTTTTTTCCTCCGTCCCCAAAAACACCCAAAAATTGAACTTTAAGGAACGTCTCCAAAGTTCACTTGATTTTTTTTCATTTATGAAGTATAATTTTATAAGTTATATTTGACAAGCGATTTTAGAAGGAGTAGATATAGTTATGAAAGCAATTGAGATTAGAAATAAGTACTTGGATTTTTTTAAGAGGCACGGCCACGTGGTTATTCCATCAGCACCGCTAATACCAGAGAATGATTCGTCTGTGTTGTTTACTACGGCTGGCATGCAGCCTTTGGTGCCATATCTATTGGGCGAAAAGCACCCAGCAGGCAAGCGTTTGTGCGATTACCAAAAGTGCCTTAGAACAAATGATATTGATGAGGTGGGGGACAACCGCCATTTAACATATTTTGAAATGCTTGGAAATTGGTCACTTGGCGACTATTTTAAAGAGGAATCTATACAGATGAGTTTTGACTTTTTGACTAAAGAGTTAGGCATTCCTGTGGAAAAGCTTTCTGTTACATGCTTTGCAGGCGACGAGGATTGCCCAAGGGACAATATCACGGCAGAGTGCTGGAAGAAGGCAGGTATTCCAGAAGAGAGAATTTATTTCTATGGCAAAGATGATAACTGGTGGATTGCAGGCGAAGAGGGACCTTGCGGGCCAGACACGGAAATGTTTTATGATACAGGCAAGCCAGCTTGTGGGCCAGACTGCCAGCCTTCATGCGACTGCGGAAAATATGTCGAAATTTGGAATAATGTGTTCATGGAGTATTTTAAAGATAAAAATGGCTATTCAAAATTGAAGCAAAGGAATGTCGACACAGGCCTTGGACTAGAGAGAATGACTATGTTGTTAGAAGGCAAAGAAACGCCATTTGACACAGAGCTTTTTGCACCAGTAATGGAAAAGCTACAGCAGCTACAAAAAGTGGACTTAGTAGAAAGCAGAAGAATAGTAGCCGAGCATTTGCGTGCCAGCATGATGGTCATTGCAGATGGCGGAAGGCCAAGCAATATCGATAGGGGCTACATACTAAGAAGGCTAATTCGTAGAATGATTAGGCATCTAAACAAATTACAAATAGACCTAAACACAGCGTTGCCAGATCTAATTGAAATAAATGTAAACAACTTAAAAGAAATGTACCCAGAGCTAGCTGAAAAGCAGGATACAATAAAGCAAGTAATAATCGAAGAAAAAGATAAATTTGCAAAAACTTTGGTACGTGGGGAAAAAGAGTTTGAAAAAGAAATCAAAAAATTGCAAGGCACAGAAACTAAAAAGATCCCTAGTGATATAGTATTCAAACTATATGATACTTATGGCTTCCCACCAGAGGAAACAAAAGACTTGGCAAGCGAGTACGGCTACGAGATAGACCTAAACGAATTCCAAGAACTATTCAAAAAGCACCAAGAGAAATCAAGACAGGGCGCAGAGCACAAGTTCAAAGGTGGCCTTGCAGACCAAAACGAAAAGACCATAGCATACCACACAGCAACACACTTGTTGCACCAGGCACTAAGGAATGTCTTGGGCGACCATGTAAGGCAGTGCGGCTCAAACATCACAGAAGAGAGATTAAGGTTTGACTTTACACATCCACAAAAAATGACAAAGGAAGAAATTCAAAAAGTGGAAGACATGGTAAATGAGCAAATAAAAAGAGACCTAAAAGTAACTTGCGAAGAAATGAGTTACGAAGACGCAAAAAAATCCGGCGCAATAGGTCTATTTACAGATAAATACGGCGACAGAGTAAAAGTCTACACAATAGGCGACTTCAGCAAAGAAATCTGCGGCGGCCCACACGTAACACACACTGGCGACATGGGAACATTCAAAATAACGAAGGAAGAGTCAAGCTCTTCTGGGGTAAGAAGGATAAAAGCAGTATTAATAAAATAAAAAGAATAAAAAATGAGGAGGAAAGTGAAAAAATGGAAGATTGCTTATTTTGTAAAATAATAAAAGGCGAAGTGCCATCAAACAAAGTTTATGAGGACGAAGACATCTATGCATTTTACGACATAAACCCAGCTGCACCAATACACATACTAGTAATTCCAAAAAAACACATAGCATCAGTAGCAGACCTAACGGCAGCAGATGAGCCACTAATAGGCAAAATCTATACAGCAATAAACAAAATAGCCGAAGAAAAAGGCTTCAAAAAAGATGGCTTCAGAATAATAAACAACTGCGGCAAAAACGGCGGACAAGAAGTAATGCACTTGCATTTCCACGTATTAGCTGGCAAACAATTGGGAGAAAAAATTGTATAAAGGGCTATACAAAAGATAAAAAATGTGGTATAATTAATATAGTATGAAAAGATGTTTTTGGGGACGGAGGAAAAAAACATCTCACTTTGGCAAAACTAAGAAAAAAATTGCTACGAGAGACGTACCTATTTGGCAAATTTTTGCCACGAGGGACGTAACAAAATGGCAAAAAAATCATCAAAATTAGTGGAAAGCGTATATAGCTAGAAGCAAGTATTAATTATATTATATATTTGGAGGTAATAAAAATGTTTGAGAGTAAATATAGTAAAGTTTTAACCGTAATATTAGTAATCGTAATCATATCAATATTAGGATTGTTAGGATTTTTAGCTTATGACTTCATACAGAAATATACAGTAAACAAAGATGCTTCAGGATATGTCGAAAACTTCCAAGGAGATGTTGGAGACACAACAGACATAACCCCAAGCTCAACAGATGGCAATACCACAGATAGTGGCGAAGACCCATTAAGCAAGTTTACAAATACAGCTCAAACATCATCAACAACCAATACAAAACCAATGTATAAAGGATTCGGTGTAGTAGGAACAATGACTATACCAGAAATAGATTTTGAGTACCCAATACTAGAAAAAGCAACTAAAAACTCAATCGAAACAGCAGTAGCCTTTTTATACGGTACAGGCATCAATCAACCAGGAAACAGCGTAATAGTAGGTCACAACTACAGAAATGGACTATTCTTCTCAAACATACATAAGCTAGAAAATGGAGATAAAATATACATAAAAGATAATGCTGGAAACACACTTACTTATGACGTATACGACAAATTTACAACTTCACCAGATGACACATTATTCTATCAAAGAGACACAGGTGGAGTGCCAGAAGTTACATTGTCAACATGTACAGACGATAGCAAAGAAAGAACAATAATACTTGCAAGAGCAGAGCAAGAAGAACAACAATAAATATAAATGAATTTATAGAAGGAGGAAAAAAATTCCTCCTTTTTTGAACTTTGGGGACGTTCCTTAAAGTTCACTTTTGGTACAAAATTGCCACTGGGGACGTACCTTTTTGGCAATTTTTTGCCATTCTGCTACGTCCCTTTTGGCAAAAAAAGATATTAAAATATCTTTATTTTTTGGACAAAATTGTATATAATATTAAAAGCAAAATATACTTGAGGAGGAAACTACAGATGAATAAACAAGAGGCAAAAACTCGAATAGAGGAGTTAAGGAAAAAAACTGATTATTATGCGAAGAAATATTATGATGACGACAATCCAGAGATTTCAGATTATGAGTATGATATGCTTATGGTTGAGTTGCGCAATTTGGAGAATGAGTATCCAGATTTGAAGTCTAAAGATTCGCTGACGCAAAAGGTTGGGGGCCATGTAAAAGAGGGATTCACAAAAGTTGTGCATGAGGTGCCTTTGCAAAGTTTGCAAGATGTATTTAGTATTGGCGAAGTGGAAGATTTTGTTAAGCGTGTGGACCAAGTTGCTAAGGAAAATGATATTGATGAAGTAAAATATGTTGTGGAAACTAAGATTGATGGGCTTTCTTCTGCTTTACGCTATGAGGATGGTAAGTTTGTGCAGGGTGCTACTAGAGGCAACGGGCTTGTTGGAGAGGATGTTACGGAGAATTTGAAGACTGTAAAGACTATTCCAATGGAGATAAAGGACAAAATTAATATTACTGTAAGAGGTGAAGTTTTTATTTCTAAGAAAGATTTTGAAAAAATGAATCAGGAGAG
>CALXJQ010000083.1 GCA_944388665.1 uncultured Clostridia bacterium | reverse complement strand
GAAGAAGATAAAGCTGGATTATATAAGGCATTCAACATAGACTTCGGTATTGTAGAAAGACCAAAACAAGCACTAGAGCTAGACAAGAGAGTTGCAGGCATGAAAGTAACATTGGCAAATGGTCAAGTACTAGTAGATGTAACAGTAGATGAAAATGGAAACTTAGATGGTTCATCAGCAAACTTAATATACTTAGCACCAGGTCAATTGCCTTACCAAGGTTTATTAAGACTAGAACTTGATAACGAGTTGATACAAGGGGCATTAGTAGAAGTAACTTATGAAATAACAGCAACAAATATCAGTGAGACAGACTATGTATTTGCAGCAGATGGAGGAGTTACTGGAAATGAACATTACTATTTCGGAGTTGAAACTGGCGACTTGGTAACATTAAATCCAACAACCGTAATAGATTACTTAGATAGCGACTGGGCTTATGAAAGTGATAGAAATAAAGGATGGACTATTTTAACAACAGATAGTTTGGATGACTTCTTCGCAGCAAATACAGGAACAGAAGGCAGCATTCATGGAATAGACGGTAGTGTTAGTGGATTAGGAAATGATTCTACAAACGGTACATCAGGTACAATAAATAGGTACACAGTATTGTATTCAACAGAATTTAACGCAGATTTGGTACCAGGCAAAAATACCGGAAAGATAGACTCAGAGAACGGCAGTGTATCACATCAATTATATGCTAATAAGACATTAACAACTACAGACGAAATAGAGCTAGACAACCAAGTAGAAGTTGTAGAAGTTAATAAGCCAGGAGGCTCAGGGCTTGACGAGACACCAGGTAACTCAGACCCAAGTGGAGACTTTACTTCAGATACAAAAGAGCCTGACAACGACAAAGCAGAAACAGTAATTGTAACACCAAACACAGGTGCAAACTTGAACTTCATACTACCTATTTCAGTAGCAGCAGTAGCATTAATAATCTTAGGAACAGGTGTAGTATTAATCAGAAAGAAAGTGTTACGTAGCTAATAATATAAAAAATGGATTTTAAGGATATTCCTTAGAGTCCATTTTTCTTTTATATTGACAAGCCCTAGTAATTTTTCCGTATTGTTATTATATTGTAATTTAAAAGTAATATAAATGTAAAATATATACTAATATAGTTGAAAGCTTTATTCCCTAAACATATAGAATTAAGGTTTATTTTTATTATATGAAGCATTAGAAATGTTGTTGAAAAAACTCGTGTAATAAGATATTATAGTAATGAAAATAAAAGCGAAAGCTTATAGGGGGAAAGATTATGAAAAATAAAAGAGGATGGATTGTGGTAGCTATAACATTTTTTATTTTAGCTATAATTGGGGTTTTTTTATTAATAGTATTTTTAAATGCAGAACACATAGTTGAGGCAAATAATATACATATTGTACAAGGTGCAATAGAGAAGAGTACTGTAAATGATAAAATAAACGAAAAAACTTGTGAAAATGATGGTGAAACTAATGATTTACAGTCTATGAATTCAGAAGCTCAAATAGAGGTCAGTCAAAAGGACTTTTCAACATTACAAACTAATGAAAATGTACAGATAACGGTAAGGTTGCTAAATTTTAATACTAAGCAGAAATTGTTTAAAAATCCAGTGCTACAAATAATTTTGCCAAAGGAAGTAGAAAAAGTAAAAGTTAAAAGCATAAATAAACTATATGCTGATGAATTTCAGTTCGGAAGGCCAACGCTTGAAAAAGTAGAAACTGGCGAAAGAGTAATAAAAATTCCACTTATAGGAGAGCAAAAAGACTATATAGATGGCTTAACAGCGGGAGCTACAATAGTTGTTGATGCGGACATTACATTCGCAAAAACAACGCCAACAGGCACTTCAAGTATAATTTTAAAATATACAAACGAAAATCAGAGTGGGCAAGTATTAGAAAAAGAAGCTTCAATTAATATAAATTCTAAGTACGGAGTATTAGTTTATAGCAAAATTGTAAAAGATGACAATGAGCAAGAAGAACAGATGGATAACACTCATACTCAAATACATTTGGATGCTGATAGTGGAAACAAAAAAATTCATATAGAGAGAAATATAATAAATAATTATGAAAAAGAGCTAGATGATCTAGTTATTATAGGAGAGATACCAGATAATCCAAATTTGCAAACAAATTTATTTGATGATGTAAAATTTAGTGATGATAATGCTAAAATTTATTATTCAAATGACTTAAATACCCCAATAGATAGTAATGCTTGGAAAGAAGATGCAAGTTCTTTAGAAAAAATAAGAAAATATAAAATTGTATTGCAAGAACCAGGCATGTTACCAGCAAAAGTTGGAACATTAACTTATGACCTCGAATTGCCAGAGAATATAAATTATAATCAAAATACTTTTGATAAAATAATAATTGATTACAAATACGGTAAACAGGATATTTTAAATGAATATATTACAAATTTCACAACTCCTTCTGAACCACCAACAGAATTGGCACTTGAATCTAACAAAATGCCAACTATAACGGTAATGAAGATATCAGGCCAAAAACAGCTAAATGATGGAGACGAAATTTATGGTGGTCAAGCAGTTAAAGTAAGACTTACAGTAAACAATGATACAGGAGTAGATATCGCCAATTTGCATTTAAAGGCAACCCAAACAAATGCAATATTCTATGGAGAAAGAATTGTAAAAGGCAATGAAGATACACCGGGGGATATGAAGCAGTATACATATTATGAAGAAGTTCCTTCTATTACAGAAAAGGAATTTGATACAAAGCTTTTAAAGAAAGGCGAAACAGTGACTTATGAATACGAATTTTCCGTAAAGCCATTAGATGGAGAGCAAACTGTAGGGCAATTAGAAGTTTCATCAGATAGTTTTACTGCACAGACAACTCAACTTATGTCTAACAAAATAAAGAAAGCAAAATTAAAACTTAAGGTTTATTATGCTAAAAATGAAGAGGTTCCTATAGTTTCAGGAAATAGAGTAATGATGTATTTGGATATAGAAAATTTATCAGAATCTAATTTGTCAAATATAGATATAAATTTACCAATTCCAGAAAATACAAATTATTCAGAAATGTTAATACTTCCTTATGCAAATGATTCTGATGAGTATGATTTTATTGGGAATGATAATAATAATTTAAAATTTAAAATAAATAGCATACAACCAAATCAAACAATATCGATATTAGCAGGATTTATGGTAGAAGAATTTATTGGTGATACGAAACAAATAAAAGCAGAATTTACGGCAAGTGTTAATGGTGAAACATATATTTCTAATGAGTTAGAAAAAGAAGCGCAAGGTCAGAAAAGTTTGGATATTTCTATTAAACTTGATGGCGACGTGAGTGAAAAGACTGTAGAAACGGGAGATGAACTAGTATATACAGGTACAATAACGAACAAAAGTGATAAAAGTGGGAATATTACAGTTTCAGATTATGTACCTGATGCAGCTGTTGTAAAATCAGTATATGTATTAAAAGATGGAGAAGAAATACCAGTTCAAGTTACAAATAGTAATGTGGTTGAATATACTACGGAGATACAAGCAAACGAGGAATTCAAATTAATTATACAAACGGAAATTGATGAGCTTAAAGCAAAAACGGCAATACTGACTAACAAATTAACAGCAACATTAGATGAACAGTATCTTGAATCTAATGAAGTGTCCTATAGGCTTAAAAATGTTATAGATAGTTCTACGAGTGAAAGTTCTATTTCTGGTCAAGTATGGCTTGATGTAAATAAAAATGGAGAAAAAGATGGTCAAGACATTGGATTACAAGGAATAACAGTAAGACTTCTAAACATGGAAAATGGACAATTTATAACTGATATAAATGGAAATATTTTGGTGGCAACAACTAATGTTGATGGATTATATAGTTTTAATAACCTAAATCCAGGAAGATATGCAGTAGTCTTTTTATATGATACTAATAGTTATAGTTTAACAGATTACAAAAAAGAGGGTATACAAGAAAATGTTAATTCTGATGTAATAGAGCGAAAAATAAATGGCTTAACAATAGGAATTACGGATGCATTAGATATTGATGTAGATATAACTAATGACATTGATATGGGATTAATACAAAAACCAATATTTGATTTGAAACTAGATAAATCAATAACGAAATCAACTGCAATTACGAGAAAAGGAAATAGTGAAACATCATATAATGATAATAAACTCGCAAAAGTTGAAATTTATAGGAAGGATATCGAAAAATCTCAGGTAATTGTAGAATATAAAATTAGTATAACAAATAATGGTGAAATAGCAGGATACGCTAGTGAAATTACAGAAGATATACCAGAAGGCTTTGAGTT
>CALXJQ010000082.1 GCA_944388665.1 uncultured Clostridia bacterium | reverse complement strand
CATAAGTTGTGTTGTCATCTAGGCCAGTAAATGTGTAGCCTGCGTTGCCATCAGTTGCTTCTGGCTGAGTTGGATAGTCTGCGTCTGTGTTTTTCTTTATATAATATCTATAGCTTGCTGGGCTTGGTATGCCGCTTTCCCCATCAGTTGCATTTACTGTTATTTGAATACTTGTTTCTGTTACTGTGTCTTTATTTACTACTACAGTTGGTTTATTTGCATCTTCAATGTTTATTGTTTTTATGCCACCATAATTGCCTTTTCCATCAGTTAATCTTACTATTATTACATCCCCGTCTGTTAGGCCACTTATTGTTTCACTATTTTCGTTTACTGTAACATATTGGTCATCGCTTTGGTCTGCTTTCTTATATTGTATTTTTAGTGAACTGTCTACTCCTGCTCCTTTGCTTATCGTTATGCTTGCTGTTCCATTGCTCCACGTTGGGCCTGATACTTCTATTATTCCACTTGTCTCTGCATCTGGTATTTCTATTTCGTTCGTTGTATTCGTGTCTCCAGTACCATTATTTCCACCAGTTTCATTTCCATCGTCACTAGTATTACCTCCGCCAGTTCCGTTATCTCCACCAGTATTAGTATTGCCTCCTGGATTTGTATTGGTGTTTCCGCCACCTGTGCCATTGTCTCCACCTGTGTTAGTATTTCCGCCATGGCTTGTATTTCCACCTGGCGTTGTGTTTCCGCCTTCTTCTCCTTCGATGTGGACATCTCCATTTTCTTCAATTACTACCTCATAGTCATCTACTACAATTGTTAAAGGAAAATCAAAATCAGAATCTGATGGAATTGTACTTGGGTCTATTCCATCAACATCTTGCAGATTTTCTATTAGCTTATCCTTATCAATTTCTCCATCTTTTCCAAAGCTCTGCATTATTGCCATTTCTACCTTTTCAATAGCTTGAGCCTTTTCAGTCGCTTCCGCCGCATCTTGTGCCTGCTTAATAATTCCATTATCACCCGTAATTGCCGTAATCGTCACTCCGAGCCAAAATTAATAACACTATTACCGTCACTACGAGCGCTATTAGTGTTACGCCTCTTTCTCTTATTCTATTTTTTGCATTATCTCTGCTTACTTCTTGTGCATGCAAAACATACACTTCATCTGTACTCGCATCATTTTTACTTAATTCTTGTGCATGCAAAACACGCACTTTACCTGCATTTTTTGCACATATAGCTATATGTGCCCCTACTTTTGCAGTAGCAAAATTTGAGCTAGATTCCTCTGCTCCTATTCCCTCTATTTCATTAGAATATAGCTCTCTCTCTCTCTCTCTCTCTTACAGCCCCAAGGCTTTCAGAGGTTGATGCTTTTTTTACGTCTTTTTTAACTTGCATCATTTTCATCATCATATCTCCTTCCATCTTCTGTTATTGCAACATTCCTCATCGTTTTCTAATTTCATTATTCGCTTTAAAATTAATTACATTATAAACTTTTTGTGTGAATTAAGTCAAGACATGATACGAAAATAATACATTTGTAATATTTTTGTAATATTAGATTGATATTTTCTTAATTTTTTTCAATATAATCTTGAACAAGTTTTAACAATTCTTTTGCAGTATTAATCTGCTCTAATGTTTTTTCTGGATTTACAACAAATTCATCGTCATAATCACTATCTTCCCTTATCGTACTGGCATCTGCTATTTTATGTCCCATTTTTCTTGGGAATATTTCTGTATGTATATAATTTTTATTAAAATATGCAATTACATCTTTATGCTTTCTAAAATCTATTGGCTCTAACGCTAATACTGCTTTTATACTATGAAATATTGAATAATAAGCTCTATTATTTGCGCCTTTATATTTTTTCATTTTATACAAAATCTCGGCCTCTTCAATATTTTCTTTCGCTTGTTCTACTCTATGTATTGATAATTCCTTTGATACTTTACGATTCACTTAATACCACTCCTTCTTTTTCTACATTCATATAAAATGGTAACGCTTCTAGCCAATAATTAAATTTATCTATATTTTTTACTAGTGGTGATAAGGTAATATCAAAATTATTATCATATTCTATATCATAAGCAAGATATGAAATTTCGCTTCTATATTTTATTATCTCTTCGTCAGTAAGATCTGTTAAAATCATTATGTCTATATCAGAACTTTTATTAAAATCTCCGCCTTGCGTACGAACCATAAAGTATTATTTTCTTTACCCTATTACCTAAAATTTTATTTACTCCTTTAATGAACTCATCAATAACATTTTTTACTTCAATTGGCATTTTCTTCATCACTATTCACTTCCTATTCTTCCAAAGATAGTTTATTCTTTATTTTTAATTCTCTTTTAAACATTATCATTATAACATATATTTTTGCTTTTGACTATTTTTTCTTCTTAAACTTTTGAATGTAGTCATTTATTTGTACATTTTTTCCTCTGCCAAGGGGGACGTAGCTTCGTGGCAAAAAATTTCCAGAAAAAATTTGCTTAAGATTTTGAAAATTGAAAAAAACAAGCTAAAGAAAAAATTAACCAAATGAAAAAAGGCAAACTTTTACTGAAAATGAGGTTTATGAATGGATTATAGAAAATAAATAACACTAAACAAGAGCAGTATATTTAACACCTATATTGCTCTTGTTTGTATATTTTTCAATTTATTTAGTTAAATAATCATAAGCACTAGAAATAGCCTTTTCTGCGTAAGCACATCTTATTAGTTCTCTTAGTTTTGATAAATTATCATCATATGATACAATACCTGATATAATACCTGATTTAAGAGCATAATTAACACCATCTATATTTACATCTGTATATTGAAAATATTCTGGGCTAAAAGTTTTTTCTTTTTTGTCATACACTTGATAATTACTTTTTATATTATCTAAAATTTCATTTATTTTTAAAATTTCTTCTTCTGACATAATAAATGGTATTGAGGATTCTAATGTTGCACGGTCTTTGATTTTTGTGTCAATACAGAATTCTAAATATGTTTTGATAACAGCTTTATCTCTGTTCAATGTAAAATCAAAAATTTTAGAAAAAATACTTCCTTTACCATAGTGACCATTATAGAACCTCTCACTAATAATAATGTGCTTTATATATCCCTTTTTAAAAGGGATATATAATGGCAAACCTACAAATGCATTGTCATATTGTTCAAAATCTAAATATAATCCCACTTCTTCTAATTTTTTAACAGTAATATTGTAAATATCAAACATTGTCTTTGAATCATATTTATTTCCATCTAATAATGTTGCCATTGAAACTACTGCATTATCATCTAATTTCTGTATTTTCTCAACAACCTTTTCAGATATGCTATTTATATTTTTTATATAATTATTTTTTATATTTTCTAAAAACTCAGCTTTTACACTTTTTAAATCATCTTTCCTTTGAATTATTTGTTTTGTAAATTCATTAAATCTAGTTCTATCTTTAGCTAGTTCTTCTAAATCACTAATTCCTTGTTCTTTATTTTCGTATGTAGCTTCTATAAAACGGTCTATTGTATCAATCCAAAATGGATCTCCATTTCCAACTAATTTTTGTAATCTTTCTTTATATAACATAAAATTTCCTCCTTCGATATTTTTATAATTCCATTCCACCCATATCCATAGTATGTTGTTGTGGTTGTGGTTGTACTGGTACTTGTGCTTGCCCTTGATTTAATTGCTCGGTATTTTCTTGCTGATATTCACCTCCTTGCTTATTTGCTTGTCCTTGTTGTAATTCTTGATTTTGTACTTGTTTTTGCTGTTCTTGTTGTTCTCTATGTTTTTGTGCTATTTTAGCAGTTTCTTTTTGTATTCTAGTTTTTTCTTCTGGTTCTAGTTCCCATGATTTTTTCTCTTGTACTTTTCCTTTGTCTTGTTTTGCCTGTGATGAATAGCTTTCCTGTTCTCTATGTTCTCGATGTTCATGTGTTTTTTGCCTAGCAAATCTTGCTCTAACTTGACTAAAAAACTTTGAAAATCTATTTTGTTTTGTTGGTAAATTATTTGAAAATCCTGTATTTGACTCTCTTTGGATATTTTGTTCGGCGATACCACTTTGTTCTTTATTTTTTCCTTTTAATTGTTCTATTTCTTTGTAGCACTCTCTATCTTTACTTAATGCTAATGCTTGTAATACATTTTTTGTTTTTCCATTTTTATCTATTACACCCTTTTGGACATTAGTTATATATAAGTCATTTGGATTTAATAATACTTCTTGCTCTACATTATCATAAGCTGATAATTCCGCTATGTAAGAGCCCCTACTTCCTTCTGGTGCATAAATCTCGAAAACAGTATCGTAATCATCATATTTTGCAAATGATGAATCATATAATGGAGAGGTACTTGTTTGTCCATTGTTACTTACTGTTTTTCCGACTAAACTGCTTAAATCTGCACCTTCTGGTAGTGCTTTTTCTAAATAACTACTTTTTACCGCTCTATATAATTTCAT
>CALXJQ010000081.1 GCA_944388665.1 uncultured Clostridia bacterium | reverse complement strand
TGTCTATTTTTTGAAATTGAAGTAGGATTATCAATTAGTTTTTGAGCTCTTTCAATTTGATTAGTTCTAATCTTTTTCTGAGAAGCTGCATATTTAGGTGAATATGAAACAATCAATCCTTGGGATAAATTGTTTTCATTAATACATCTTTCTTTGTAGTATATTTCTTCATTAGAACTAGAATTATCAATGTCATTTAAATTAATTAATTTATTTGAATTTATTTTGTGCCACCCTCCTTTAGATAAGGCCCAATCTTTTAAATGTTCTTTAATTTTTTTAAAAGATTGTGTAACAATGAAGGAACGATTTTGAATATTATTGAAAATCCTATTTTCACGAGAGGCAAGCCCAGCATCTGTACATACTACAAATTTAGATAATTCAAAATCTTTAATAATTTGTTTTTCTAAAGGTTTTAAAGTTACCTGTTCATTTGTGTTACCACTATCAATTACAAACGCAAGAGGAAAGCCATCACCGTCCATGAATAGTCCCATTTGAACAATTGGTAGAGGACGGTTCTCTTTGTTTTTTCCATATTGTTTAAGACCTTCAGCTTCTTCAATTTCGAAAAAGTAATTAGTACAGTCATAATACAAAATCTTAGTATTTCTGTTTACAACTTTTAAACTATTTTTGTAGACAGTAGCTTCAATATTTTCAGTTTCCTTAGAGATTATTTCTAAAGCTCTGTAAATATTTTGAAGTTCATAATTAGGCTGTTCAAGAAAAGATTTAGCAGTTTCAAAAGCAGATAATTTGGAAGAAGGTTCTATTATTCTAGTATATATCAAATTAGATAATACAGAATTTAAATCATATTTAATTCTATATTTATCAGAAATATCTTTACATATTTTTTCTAATCCTAAATCGTAG
The DNA here is from genome assembly GCA_944388665.1 of uncultured Clostridia bacterium. GTDB lineage: Bacteria > Bacillota > Clostridia > TANB77 > CAG-508 > CAG-269. The sequence goes on along the minus strand of CALXJQ010000081.1, from coordinate 3,605 downwards.
TAAATATCTTGCAAAAAAAGATAGCCACAATTAAATATTGATTGCTTATCTTGATCAATTATATTTGATTGAACAAAGTCAGCAGTGATTTTTAAATTTTTCTCTTCTAATTGTTTATTAACAATTTCCAATTGTTTTTTAGCCCATTCTAAAGGTAAAAGACCATTAGAAATCTTTAAAATTTCTTGTTCATTACCAAGTCTTTTAAAAACTTTAGTTGAACGTTTTCCTTGTTTTGTTTTTATATCTGTAATGATGTAGTAATTAATTGAGTTTTTAGATTTATTTACTTTTAATCTCATGTATATCAAGCCTTTCATTAGTTTTTATGATTATACACATCACGGCAAATCACGCAAGAGAAAAAAGAAAAATTTGACAAAAAAATTAAGCATTTTAAATGCTTACATCAATTTTAGACTTTCAAAAGTGTCAAACTCCCGCAAATTTTCTGCAATAAAACTAATGATACAATAGAATTAGAATTTAAAGATGTAATGGGAGAATATTTAAAAGAGTTATAAGAAATTATGGATAAAAAAGAATAACCCATGCTAAAATTAACATAAAACATTTACAGATCAGAAAACTTATGATATAATATCATCGAAATTTATACAAAGGAGAGAAAATAATGAAAATTGTTCCAGAAAAATTAAAAATAGGTGATGAAATAAGAATAATAGCTCCGTCAAGAAGTATGAGAGTATTAAAAGAAGATGTTATAAAATTAGCAACAGAAAGATTAAAGAAAACAGGTCTCAAAGTTACATTTGGAAAGAATGTGATGAAATATAAAGATGAGTACTTTAAATGTGCAACAATAGAGGAGAGAATAGAAGATTTACATGAGGCTTTTAAAGATAAGAATGTTAAAGCAATTATGACAGTAATAGGTGGATATAATGTAAATCAAATACTAGACTATATAGATTATAAGTTAATACAAGAAAATCCTAAAATAATATGTGGTTTTTCTGATATTACAGCATTAGTAAATGCTATATATGCTAAAACGGGGGTAATTACATATCTAGGAGTACAATTTTTTAGTTTTGGCATGAAATATGGGTTTGATTATTCAATGGAATATTTTAAAAAAATGTTTTTTGAAAATGAGAAAATAGAAGTATCAAGTTCGAAACAATGGAGTAATGATAAATGGTTAAAAAATCAAGAAGATAGGAATTTTATTAATAATGAAGGAATGAAAATAATAAAGGAAGGAGAAGCAGATGGAAAAATAATAGGTGGTAATTTATGCACATTAAATCTATTACAAGGAACAGAATATATGCCTGATTTAGATAATTCAATTCTATTTATTGAAGATGATGGAGAAACAGGAAAAGCATTTATTAAAGAATTTGATAGAAATTTACAATCATTGTTACATTGTGCAAAAGGGAAAAAAATAAAAGGATTAGTAATAGGAAGAGCAGAGAATGTTTCAGAGATGAACTATGATAAATGGAATAAAATAATCGAAAGTAAATCAGAGTTACAAAATATACCTATAATAATTAATGCAGATATAGGGCATACAACTCCAATATTTACATTTCCAATAGGAGGAAATGCTAATATAGTAGCAAAAGATAAAAATATAGAGATAAAATTTAGTGATTAAGGGGGAAAATATTAATTCACAGTGTTTTTGGGGACGGAGGAAAAAAACATCCTTTTTATTTTTGTGGATGTACTTTTTTGGCAATTTTTTGCCAAAAAGGCCCGTCCCTCGTAGCGTTTTTGGAATAATAAATGTCAATAAGAGACTGTCTAGCCAAATCGTCTACTGTTATTTTCATATAATTCTTCCATTTCCTTCTCAAGTTCTTCTAAAGTTATAGTTCTTCCATTCTTTATATCATCTGCACTTTTGGCAAGTTCTATAAAAACATATAAATCATATAATGAACTATAAAATGTACCATCATCAGTTGGTGCTTTTATTACTAATGTAACAAAAAAATAATCAAAATGTCATGAGAATGTAAAATAAAACTAAAAGTGCTAAAAAACAACAAATTTTGAGCAAGTCAGGATTGATATATTTTTGTTTGTCAGAAATTTCTATTTACTTTTTTTTAAAAATATCTTATTATTAGTATGAAAGTAGTAAAAAGTAAAAAATAAAATGGTTCACATAAATGTAAAACAAAAAAAGAAGAAAATAAGATGAAAATAAAAAAAAACGCTGAAAGCCTTGGGACTGTAAGAGAGAGAGAGAGAGAGAGAGAGAGAGCATACTTTAGAGAATAAGAGAAAAAATGAGATAACTGGTAAATTTTCAAAAAAAGAGACTGTAATAGCGGTAGTCGTTATTTTGGTGGTTATAATTATAGCTAGCTATGTATGTGCAGGGCTAGCTTTTGCGCGCAATGAAAAAAATGATGTGCAAGCTGAAGCGACAACGCAGAGCGAGCAAGGCGCACAAGCAAGAGAGCTTGTAGATAATGAAAATATGACAGTACAAACAGATGCAAGCGGAGACAAAATACCGGTGCCAAGAGGCTATGTAGGAAGTCAGGCTGCAGGAGAAAATGAAATAGACACAGGCTATGTAATATATGAAGGAGAAGATCCAGTAACAGACGCAAATGTAGCAGACGCACAGAAAACAAGAAATCAATATGTATGGGTGCCAGTGCCAGACGTAAGTAAGATGTATGGAACAGATAGTAGCGGAAAGAAATGGGGAAAATTATATAATTTTGCAACAAGTAGTTCAAATGCAAATTATGATGCAACAACAGGAGCATATCCAAATAACTGGAGTGAAACAAATGGAGTAATGAGAATATCATCTAGTACAGGCTATAGAGAGCCAGATATATTAACTTATAAGAATTATGATTCTAATTCATACTTAAAACAATATGGCTTAGGCTCAATGACAAGACATGACCTATTATTAGAGATGCAAAAAGATTTTAATAATATGATAAATAGCGTGAAGAAATATGGAGGTTTTTATATAGGAAGATATGAAACAGGAGACTTAAATCAAGAATTTGCAGTAGTAAGAAAAGGAAATACGAATATAGGAGATCAAACATGGTATACAATGTATAAGAAATGTAAGAAATTAAAAGGAGCAAATAAGCAAGTAGAAACAGGAATGATATGGGGAAGTCAGTGGGACAGAACATTAATGTGGTTAGTAGAGAGTGGAAATAAAAGCATAGCAGAGATATGTGATGACTCAACAAGTTGGGGAAATTATAGTAATAATTCAGAGCCAGGAGCAGGAAGCAGAAGACCAACAGGATATAGCGAAACATGGAAGGCAAATAACATATACGACTTGGCCGGCAACGTGAGGGACTGGACGCTAGAGGCCGACGGCACCAGCTACAGGGCTTACCGTGGGGGTAGTTACTACGACTACGGCGGCGGCAATACAGCGTACTACCGCTACGGCGTCAATCCGACCTATAGCAACTACAGCGTACGGCTGCAGGTGTGTACTTTGGATGTCAAGTTAAATTTTGAAAACACGCTAGCGTGTTTTCAAAATTTGTAAGTGAGTTTGTCAAGCTAACTGTGTAAATTTTTTTAAAATTTTTTAAGACTGGTAAGAATTGGTAATATAATTATATATT
>CALXJQ010000080.1 GCA_944388665.1 uncultured Clostridia bacterium | reverse complement strand
TTAGCTGTTTCAGCTTTCTTTGAAGCAGTGCTTGCTGTCTTTATAGCTGTTATTTCTACTTTTGTATATGGTTGTCTATGACCTTGTTTTCTTCTATAATTCTTTTTAGGTTTCATTTTGAAAACAATGATCTTTTTGCCTTTACCGTGTGAAATTACTTTTCCTTCTACTTTCACACCTTTAACATAAGGGTTTCCAATTTGTATATTTCCTTCTTCAGATACTAGAACTACTTTGTCAAAAGTAACTTTTTTTCCTTCTTCAGCTTCTAGTTTTTCAAAATATACTGTATCTCCCTCTGCTACTTTGTATTGTCTTCCACAGCTTTCAATTATTGCGTACATTTAAAATGCACCTCCCTTATTGTATACTCGCTAATCCTTAATTTTCAGGCAATTAGTTGAACTAATATTTGGGCGCCTTGACTAAGCGGATTACAGTTAATTATTCTAACATATATTTTGCCAGTTGTCAATGGCTATGGGCAATTTTCTTCCGGCATATTTTCATAAAGTGGAATTATGAAATTCAATTTTGAATCTACTGTATCAGAAGCTTCGTAAATTTTTAACATATTTTTTGCTTCAGATTCTGGGGCTAGCAGGTTTTGCATATATTGATTGGCGTACAATTCTTCGTCTTGTTTTACTATATCAAATTTTTGTAAATATAGCGTATTCTGCCCTTGATTTATGTAGTCTTCTTTTACAAATTCAACTCCACCAAGAAGGCCTTTTTCTAAAGTATCCCAACCCTGGCTATACGCATATTCTGCTGCATTTTCCAATATTTCGTCTTTAGAATTTCCTGTTGCTTTAATATTAAATGGATTATACACCACAGTGCCGTCATATTCATAGCCCTTAGATAGTACTGTTCCATCTCTTCCCTGTTCTTGGATTAATCTTGAAGCAATAAAATATGGGTCTATGTTAGCATTTTTCCCAGATTGTATTAGCGCTTCGGCTATGCTGTCTCCAGCTAAAAATGAATCCTCAGTTATTGCCTTTACTCCTTGAGCTGTTTGCGCATCTTCCACATATTTTAGCTCTTCAAATTGAAAGATATTTTCATCATTCAAGATATTACGTGGGTCCATCTGATGTTCTATTGCCTTATCTGAAGCACATAGCCACGTTCCATTGTCAAATTTTTTATCCCCATCTATTGGGCATTTCCAGTCTTCAGGATAATCATCAGAATCTGGAATTAAGTTTAACGGATATTTTCTGCCATCAACATGGCCTTCATTTGCAATCACTTCGTCCCAATCTAGCTTAGTGTAAAATAACGTAAAAGTCCAATTAGGGTGATTTTCTTTCAACTTGTCTATTAATTCTTTATACCCAGGGTATTTTTCTTCATTCAAATTTTCTCCAGTATATTCCACATATTTTTGCGCTTTATCTTCAGTTGTAAATAGAATAATTAAAAAAATAGCAAATATGATTATCGCAATAATTCCACATAACATTTTGATTTTTCTTGGATTATTTTTGATAATTTTTATTAAATTTTTATACTTATTTCTGTTCATATTTTAATCATCTTCCACTATCGTCAACACCACATACTTTACCAATCCGGTTTCATCATCGTATTCTAGTGAAATGTTGAAGTCATCTGCCTTTAAATTTTCGAGAAATTCAGACAATCTTTGATAAATTTCTTCATCATGATTATTCCTGTCTACCTCAAGTTTTAACACACTTCCAGAAGCCACTTCAAAGTTGACCAAATTATTTTTAATAGTATCTAGTGTAAGCATCACACTATCTTTATCAACATTTTCCGCATTAAGCAATTCTAATTGAGAATTAAATCTATTTTTTTCGGCAGTTGTAACTCCCCCGGCTTCTATTGTGCTGTTATTTTTTATAATTCCTGCAGCTCTAAACGCCTGTAGTACCTCATCTTGATTTATTTGATTAGACAGCTCCTCTTGCTTAGCAGCTAGCCCTTCATTTACTTGAGCCATAAGCCTCTCCAATTGCTCATCTGTTAAATCATTTAATTTAATGCTGTTTTGATCATCTAAACTAATTCTGTCCTGCAAGCTGTTGACCTTTTGGCTAGTTTGATTTATTTGAGCCTCAACTTTATTGCTTGAGTCCTCATATTTTGCAACTATATTTCGTGTAGCGCCATTGCCTTGAGCACTTTCTGTGTTTTCTATTGACCTGCTAGTAGTTGAATTGCCAACAGTTTCTTCGTAATAAATTCCTGTTGTGCCATTGCTTTTTGATAAAGTAATTGCTTTTGTATTTTTATTTGTGTCAGTGCCTGAGTCCACTTTTATTTCATGAAATTTATTATTATCATCTTGAATAAAATTATCAAATGTAATTACATATTCAGGCGTTTCTATTTCCATTCGAACCGTTTTTTTATAATTTACATACACAGATATATATGTCGAATCTTGTCCAATATTATTTGCTCTTATATCACTTATTGTTTTATCTATATTATTTATAAATTGATCTTTCACATTCGTTGCAGCAATATTAGAAGATATAGTATTATTTAGCAATGTATCATACATTGTCAAAATTCGTTGCAAATTGTCCAATTTTGTAAGAACTGTCTGGTCACTTTTTAACTCCTCTAAAATATTTATATACATATTATTTAGCTGCTCTTTCGTCATTTCTACAGTATACACATTCGTGCTAACATTTTTATCATCTATTTGTATTGTCTGATTTTTTTGATTTGAAAAACTTTGGCTACTTACATTATCCACAAAAAGTTGCTTATATTTTTCTTGCAAACTTGCCAATTCATCATTAGAAAACATCAAACTATTCTTGTCGTTTTCAAAATCAATAGTATTAGGAACATTTGCCAGTTGCTCATTAGTATAGCCAACTTTGCTTAGCAAATCCTGCAAGTTACTATTATCAACTAATAAAAATTGATTAAACAAATCGGAAAATCTTATGCCATAAGTATTGCCATTTTGCAAATATTCTACTTGTGTCATCTGTTCGCCATTGTTCATTAGCGTAGCGATTTGGTAATTATATTGCGAATTAGGATCAGTCTGGCCATCTACATTCACACTTAATTGATTAATTATATTCTGTGAATTCTCACCAGTAGTCCCATTACCTTGTGTATAACTCACCTTCACATCTGTAGTTGTAGTGTATGGGCTTCCTTGTAAACTATCATCATAAACACTGCCAGTAAGCGTCCTTTCAATTTCCTGTATATTACTCAAATTTTTTTCCATATATTTAACAAATAAAATTTTACTAGACTTAAACATATCAGTATTTATATACAGTAAAACAAATGCTGCCACTAAAATCAAGACAATTAGTACTACAACAGCAATGAGTATCGTCATTCGTTTCTTTTTAGTCATCATTTAGCTTTCCCCCTTTATCTTATGACTTAGCCATTCTTTGTTTAACAACTTCATATATCACTATCCCTGCAGACACAGAAGCATTTAAAGACTGAATTTTCCCATTCATCGGAATTTTAACTAAAAAATCACAATTTTTCTTTACCTTTTCACCCATGCCTTTACCTTCATTTCCAATCACTATAGCTATAGGGCCAGTCAAATCTTGATCATAATAATACTTATCAGCTGCAACATCAGTTCCACAAATCCACAATCCCGCATCTTTCAAGCGTTTAATGGCTTCAGAAATATTCGTAACCCTTGCCACCTTCATATAACTTGCTGCTCCAGCAGAAGCCTTATTCACCGTACTGTTTACCGCAGCCGCCCTGTGCTTCGGAATAATAACTCCATGTGCTCCAGCCGCCTCAGCAGTCCTAATAATAGACCCCAAATTATGCGGATCCTCTATATTATCCAGCACAATCACAAAAGGTGGTTCATTCCTCTTCTTAGCCTCCTCCAAAATATCATCAATCTCACAATATCCAAACGGAGGCACAACCGCAATCACACCTTGATAGCTTGTCGTCTGTGCCATCTCATCCATAAACTTCTTGTCCTTCTCAACCACAACAATCTTTCTATCTTTTGCCATCGCAATAATCTTATTAATAGAGCCATGCCTTTCGCCTCTAGTAACAAAAATCTTATTTACATCTTTTCCACTTTCCAGCAATTCTAATACAGAATTTCTTCCTTCAACTTGATCATTATTTTCCATATTTAATCTCATTCCTTCCTTGCCTTCGCTAACGCTTCGTCTGTGAGAGGCTCAAATCTGGTTGGAAAAGAATTAAATTTTGGCTAGGAAAACGAGTTTGAAATTTATGAGACGTACTTTTTGTACGTTGATTAAATTTCAAATGAAGTTTGACAACGCCAAAATTGTAATTATTTTTCAACCTTTTCTCCTTTTTTGAACTTTGGGGACGTTCCTTAAAGTTCATCTTAGCTTTTTCGCTCTTTCCAAGCATTTAAAGCTTTTTCTTAGATGAACTTTGGGGACAGTCTTTAAAGTTCACTTTCAATTAATTTTATTTTTTTACAAGATATTATTAATAAATAATTTTGAAGTA
>CALXJQ010000079.1 GCA_944388665.1 uncultured Clostridia bacterium | reverse complement strand
TCTAAATCCTTTTTAGTTTCAAATTCATTAAAATCAGGATCTACTAGCGCCCTTGTTATTTCTCTTGCTCTATCAGGTCTAAAGTTGAAGAATATTACTGAGTCATTTTTTCCAATTGTTGCTACTGGCTCGTCTCCATTGCAGATGACTGTAGGTTCAACAAATTCATCAAATACTTCTTTTTGGTAAGAATCTTCTATTGCTTTAATTGGGCTACCTGATTTGTTTCCTTTACCGAAAACTAAAGCATCATAGCATTTTTGGATTCTTTGCCATCTTTTGTCTCTATCCATGGCATAAAATCTTCCAGATAAACTTGCAATTCTGCCAATAGATTTTTCTTTCATCTTGTCTTGTAATTTGATAATATAGCTTTCTCCTGAAGCAGGTGGAGTGTCCCTTCCATCTAAGAAGCAATGTACATATACATTTTCGAAGTCTCTTCTCTTTGCCATTTCTAGTAATCCATATAAATGACGAATATGTCCATGTACGCCACCATCTGATAAAATACCCATTATATGCAATTTTGAATTATGCTTTTTGCAGTTTTCTATTGCTGCTATAAATTCTGGGTTTGTAAAAAAGTCGCCATCTTCTATAGATTTTGTTATTTTTGTCAAGTCTTGATATACTATTCTTCCTGCACCTATATTAGTATGCCCAACTTCTGAATTTCCCATCTGTCCATCTGGCAATCCAACATATTTTCCACTTGTAAAAATTTCTGTATTTGGATATTTTTTCATTATTTTATCAATATTAGGTGTATTGGCAAGTTTTATTGCATTTCCGTCTTTACTTGGATTGTCGCCAAATCCGTCTAATATCATCAACATTGTTAATTTATCTTTCATTTTTTACCATCCTTTTCTTTAATATTAAGTTCCTTCTATTTATTATAATTTACTATTTTTGCAAATTCATCTGCTTTTAGGCTTGCACCGCCAACTAAGCCACCATCTATGTCAGACATTTCGAACAAGTCTTTTGCATTTGAGCTTTTTACACTTCCTCCATATTGTATAATTACATTTTCAGAAACGTCCTCTCCATAAATTTCTTTTATTTGATTTCTTATTTGTTTGATGCTATTGTTAGCATCTTCCTTAGTTGCAGTTTTGCCTGTGCCTATTGCCCAAATTGGCTCATAAGCAATAATTGTGTTTTTAACTTGCTCTGCTGTTAAGCCATCTAAAGCTAATTTTGTCTGTGTTGTGATAACTTTTTCTGTTTCTCCATTTTCTCTTTGCTCTAAAGTTTCACCAACACATACAATTGGTTTTAATCCATACACAAAAGCAGCTTTTAGCTTTTTGTTTACTGTTTCATCTGTTTCGTTAAAATATTGTCTTCTTTCTGAATGTCCAATTATGACATATTCTACATTTATTGCTTTTAACATTTTACCCGAAATTTCTCCAGTATATGCTCCTTTTTCTTCGAAATGCATATTTTGTGCCCCTATTTTTATGTTTGTACCTTGCACTGTTAGTAAAGCATAAAATAAGTCTGTGTATGGAACACATAGAATAACCTCATTTTCTGTATCTTTTACTAATGGTGCAAGTGCCTCTATAAACTGCATTGCTTCATTTGGAAGCATATTCATTTTCCAATTTCCTGCAATTACTTTTTTTCGCATACTCAATCTCTCCTAACTTTGCTTTATTTTACCCTTTATGTCTTTCACATTTTTTGTTTATTTATCCAAAAGACATGCTATTCCTGGCAAAGTCTTTCCTTCTAAGAATTCTAGTGATGCTCCACCGCCTGTTGAAATATGTGTCATTTTGTCTTCTAATCCAGCTTTTCTAACTGCTGCAGCAGAGTCTCCACCACCAATTATTGTAGTTGCATCAATTTCTGACAATACTTTTGCGATTGCATTAGTACCTTTAGCAAATTGATCAAATTCAAATAGTCCAAGTGGTCCATTCCATACTACTGTTTTGGCTTTTCTTAGTTCTTCTGAATAAAGCTTGATTGTCTCTTCCCCAATGTCAAATCCTTCCCAGTCTGCTGGTATTTCTGTGCATTTTACAGTTTTACTTTCTGTGTCTGGTTTATATTCTTTTCCTACCCTTGTATCTACAGGTAACATCAATTTTACGCCTTTTGCTTTAGCCTTTTCCATGGCTTCTTTAGCTAAATCTAATTTATCTAGCTCACAAATTGAATTTCCAACTTCATAGCCTTGGGCTTTGAAAAATGTGTATGCCATGCCTCCACCAATCATTAAAGTATCTACTTTGTCAAGTAAGCTATCAATTACACCTATTTTGTCTGAAACTTTAGCTCCTCCAAGGATTGCCATAAATGGCCTTACTGGGTTTGATACTGCATTACCTAAGAATTTCAATTCTTTTTCAATCAAAAATCCTGCTACAGCTGGTAAATATGCAGCTACCCCAACGTTAGAAGCATGTGCACGGTGAGCTGTACCGAATGCATCATCAACAAAAATATCTGCATAGCTTGCTAATTTTTTAGCAAATTCTGGGTCATTATCTGTTTCTTCTCTATGGAATCTTACATTTTCCAATAACATTATTTCGCCATTTTTTAAATTTGATGCTTTAGTTTTGGCATCTTCTCCTATTACATCATTTGCCATAATAACTTCTTTTCCTAATAGCTTTGATAATTCTTTAGCTACTGGTTTTAATGAAAATTCTGGTTTGAATTCTCCCTTTGGTCTTCCTAAATGTGAGCACAATATAATTGCGCAATTATTTTCTAATAAATATTTAATTGTTGGCAATGCTGCCACTATTCTAGTATTATCTGTTATATTTTGATTTTCATCCATTGGTACATTAAAGTCGCATCTTACTAAAACACGTTTGTTTTTTAAATCAATATCTTTAATTGTTTTCTTATCCATATTAATTCCTCCTCAATCTGCAACTATTGTATAACAAAAAAGAATACTTTTCAAGTATTCTTTTATATTTTATATTAATCTTTTGAAGCTATATAGCAAGCTAAGTCTACTAGTTTGTTTGAATATCCCCATTCGTTATCATACCAAGCTATTAATTTTACAAATGTATCTGTAAGCATAATTCCTGCTGTAGCATCAAATATTGATGTATGACTATCTCCTAAGAAGTCTGATGAAACAACTGGGTCTTCTGTGTATCCTAAAATTCCTTTTAAGTTTGTTTCAGAAGCTTCTTTAACAGCCTTGCAGATTTCCTCGTAAGTTGTTGGTTTTTCTAGGTTACATGTTAAGTCAACTACTGAAGAATCTATTGTTGGAACTCTGAATGACATTCCTGTTAATTTTCCATTTAATGATGGAATAACTTTTCCAACTGCCTTTGCAGCTCCAGTTGAAGATGGTATTATGTTAGCTGAAGCAGCACGTCCACCTCTCCAATCTTTTTTAGAAGCTCCATCAACTGTTTTTTGTGTTGCAGTTGTTGAGTGAACTGTAGTCATTAATCCTTCTTTTATTCCAAATTTATCATTTATAACTTTTGCAAGTGGTGCTAAACAGTTTGTTGTGCATGATGCATTTGAAACTATTTTCATACTTGGATCATAAGTATCATTGTTTACTCCCATTACAAACATTGGAGCATCTTTTGAAGGTGCACTTATTATAACTTTTTTAGCACCTGCATCTAAGTGTGCTTGTGCTTTTTCCATTGTTGTGAATGCTCCTGAGCACTCTAATACATAATCTACACCTAAGTCACCCCAAGGTACATTATGTGGGTCCATTTCATTAAATACTTTTATATCTTTTCCATTTACTGTTAATACTTTATCTTTTCCTTCGATTGTTCCATTAAATCTACCATGTACTGTGTCATATTTTGTCATATATGCCATGTAGTCTGCTGCTAAAAATGGGTCATTAATTGCTACTATTTCTACTCCTTCCCTAGCTAGTGCTGCTTGGAATGATAATTTTCCTATTCTTCCAAATCCGTTAATTCCAATTTTTACTGACATAAAAATTCCTCCCTTTTTTTGATGATTTTTCATCATAAAATTTGCTAATCACTCAGCATTTTTATTCTATAACACTTTATATAAAATTTCAAGACATTTTTTTATTTTTATTTTATTGACATATAAACTATGGTTATAATTCACAGACTTTTAATTTTAAACTTAACAAATGTAGTGTTACAATTGATGTGAAACAAAAATGATAAAAATTGAATAAGTGGTTCAAATCATATATAATTAAGTTGCTAAACAAAAATTATACAAAGGAGATTTGAATCACTTATGAATAATATTATAACAGAAAAAAATAAAAAAAGATACCTACCACACGATATTAATACAAGAAAATATGCAGTAGAGATGTATAGAAATTGTGGAGATATAAATTATGTGTGTAGAAAGTACCATATATCAAGGATTTCATTATGGAGATGGAATAAAAAATATGATGGAACAATAGAAAGTATAACAGATAAATCACATAAACCAAAAACAAGACATCCAAATGCACATACAAATAGAGAAATAAGATGGA
>CALXJQ010000078.1 GCA_944388665.1 uncultured Clostridia bacterium | reverse complement strand
TGGCGTCAAATATTTATGCGAGGAGGCGAAGATAAAGTGGATGAAGAAGATGAGAAAATGCTAGGTCAAGACGATGATAACGCTGGAAAAGAGCGCAAGCTTGATAGAATAGTTGACCCAGAAGTTGAAGACTCTGGAGAGGAGCGCATAGAAAATTCTTTAAGACCTCAGACTTTAGATGAATATATTGGTCAAACTAAGGTTAAAGAAAATATGAAAATTTATATAGAAGCAGCGAAGAAAAGAAAAGAGCCATTAGACCATGTTTTGCTATATGGTCCTCCAGGCCTAGGAAAGACGACTCTTTCAAATATTATTGCAAATGAAATGCATTCAAAAATAAAAATTACCTCTGGCCCTGCCATAGAAAAGCCGGGCGATTTAGCTGCAATACTTACAGGGCTAAATGAATTTGATGTTTTGTTTATTGATGAAATTCACAGGCTTAGCAAGAGTGTGGAAGAAATTTTATATCCTGCTTTAGAAGATTTTACATTGGATATAGTAATAGGAAAAGGACCTAGTGCAAGGTCTATAAGGCTAGATTTGCCAAAGTTTACATTGATTGGTGCAACTACTAAAGCAGGTTCGCTTACAACTCCTTTGCGTGACCGCTTTGGCATAGTGCATAGATTAGAGCTATATTCTACAGAGGATTTGACGAAAATTGTAAAAAGGTCAAGCAAAATTTTGAACATAAAAATAGATGATGAAGCTGCGGTCGAAATTGCTAGAAGGTCAAGAGGAACACCTAGAATTGCAAATAGATTGCTACGAAGGGTTAGCGACTATGCCTTGGTTTTAGGTGATGGTAATGTTGATTTAAGGATTACAAAACATGCGCTAGATAAACTTGAAATTGACGAATTAGGTCTAGATGAAATAGATAGAAAATTGCTAAGGACGATGATTGTTCAATATGGTGGCAGACCTGTTGGCATTGAGGCTTTGGCTGCTACTGTTGGAGAAGAATTAGATACAATAGAAGATGTGTATGAGCCATATCTAATTCAGATAGGTTTTGTAGCAAGAACTTTAAGAGGAAGAAAGGCACTGCCAGCAGCATATAAGCACTTGGGCTATAAATATGACGAAGGAAATGGATATGCTGGGCAGGTTTCGCTATAATATGATAAAGCTGCGTAACGAAAATGATTGAAATGTTAAGATTGGCGTGGATTCGCGGCCAATCAAAATAATAAAAGGGCGAGGAAAGTAAATGATTTCTAAACTAAAAAAAATAATAAAACGAGAATATCTATTTTTTATATTCTTATTTTTGGTAATATTTTCATATATAGTTGTAAAAGAAGTAACAGATTTAGATGAGATATGGAATTACAATTGCGCAAAACAAATAAGTGAAGGGCTTGTGCCATACAGGGACATTAGCATGATAGTAACACCGCTAATGCCTGCAATAAGTGGCATATTTCTATTTTTGTTTAGTGACAGTTTGTTAATGATGAGGATACTGGCAGCACTGCTATGTACAGGAATATTTTTTGTAACCTTTAAAATACTCGAAAAGCTGACAGGCAACACAAAGTTTGGCGTTTTATGCACATTGCTATTGTTAATATTGCTACACGATAAATTATGTATTGATTATAATTATATGGCTTTATTTTTGATACTTCTAATCTTATACATAGAGCTAAAAGTCTATGATAATCGTAAATTAGGAATCGTCGAAAATAGTGCAAAAACTAATAAAATAACTATAGACCCAAAAGCCAATGCTTTAATAGGATTCTCCAGAAAAGATGCAGAAACTAATAAAATAACTATCAATAAAAAAGATAATATCTTAATAGGATTTTTATTAGGATTGCTGATTGTTACAAAGCACACAATAGGGCTAATTGCTACAGCAATTGTATGTAGTATATATCCAGTGATATTTATCAGAAGCAAAAATGACTTTAAATTATATATTAAAATGATGCTGCAAAGAGTAGCGGTTCTACTAGTGCCAGTACTTATTTTGCTAATCTATCTGCTTGCAACAGGAGCTTTGGACGACTTTATAAGCTACTCAATTTTGGGAATCAAAACATTTACAAACTCCATACCATACAGCAGACTATATGAGAACGACTCCAAAGTGATACAAACTTTGGCGCGAATTGCGCCTTATGCGATAGCGGTATCAGTAATTGTGCCAATTGCGTTAAATTGCAGGAAACATCACAATAACTGCGAGGTTAGTGAGTCGAAGCCGGTCAGCTTAAATTACGAGAAAACTACGACAGTCATAATGGCAATCTATATATTTACAACGTTAATGATAATGTATCCAATAAGTGACCAGATACACTTCCTAATGGCGACCTATATCTTGTTTATGAATTGCTTATATTTGCTCTATCTGGCATTGGGATTTGTTTACAGCAAAATCAAATTTGTCTCAGCAAAGAAAAAGTTCTTTTGGACAAACTCAATTTTGATAGTGGCTGACTTGTTGCTACTAAGCTTTACATTTTTCGGAGCTGTATCAAACTATGAGATATATTTTTTTACACAAAAAGAACAAAAAAATCACGGCATAAATCATTATCAAAATATAGCAATTTCAGACATTTTAAAGCAAAGGATAATAGAAATCGATAATTATATAAAAGAAAATCAGACTCAGGGAATAAAAACTTACATATTAGATTCAGAAGCGGCGGTGTATAATATTCCGCTTGACATTTACAACAAAGACTACGATATGTTCGACACCGGAAATTTCGGTAAAGATGGAAACCAAGGAATAATACGAAAAATCGAGCATCAACGAGATACCGAAAATTGCGTATATTTAATAAAAGAAAGTGGCTATAATTGGCAAACGCCAATGGAAGTAATCAACTACATAAAAGCAAATTTGGAAAAAGTAGGCGAGGTATCGTTCTACAATATTTATAAGTGATTAATAAATATCAAAGGCTTGAAAAGGCCAGAGCTTTAAGCTTTTCACTCAGAAAAGTTAAAAAGACTAATTTTCTTAGCCAGAAAGATCAAAAAGGTCAAATTTTTCAATAGATTTGTGCCTTAAGAAAGGAATGCGATAAAAAATGAAATTATTATTACATACTTGTTGCGCACCCTGTAGCGTATACTGCATCGACGAACTTAGAGGCGAGGGCATCGAGCCAACAGTATATTGGTATAACCCAAACATCCATCCATACATGGAATACAAAGCAAGGCGTGATTGCCTAAAAGAATACACAAAAAGCATCAACGTCGAAGCCATCTTCGAAGAAAACTACGGCCTAGACGCTTTTTGCAAAAACGTCGTAAACGGCTTGGAAACAAGGTGCCAAGACTACTGCTACCCTGTTCGCCTAGAGCAAACAGCAAAATACGCGAAAGAAAACGGCTATGACACATTTACAACCACATTACTTGTAAGTCCTTATCAAAAGCACGACATCATAAAACAAATATCAGAAAAAATAGCAAAACAATACGGCTTAACATTTCTATATCGCGACTTTAGGGTGGGCTTTAGAGAAGGACAAGCAAAAGCAAGAGAAATAGGGCTATATATGCAGAAATACTGCCGGCTGCATCTTTTCTGAGGAAAGTAGATATTTAAGCCACAATCAAGGAATGCCAAGATTACCAGAGGGCTTCGAGTTTTTGCCTGTAAAACATTCGGTAAATATAAAAAAAGAAAGAGATAATAAAGAACAATATATGGATTTATTACTTGAAACAGATCCAAGCAAAGAGATGATTAATAAGTATTTGTCTGATGGAGAACTATTTGTATTGACATATAATGATGAGCCTATTTGCGTTGCTGTGGTAACTAAGATAAATAATGATACTGTGGAATTAAAAAATATAGTAACAAAAGAAAATTACAGAGGAAAAGGTTATGCAAAAAAGATGATTAAATATTTAGTAGATAATTATAAAACAAGATATAATAAAATGCTTGTAGGAACAACAGAAAATAACATTCCATTCTATGTAAAACAAGGTTTTGATAAGTATGAAAAAACAGTAAAGAATTTCTTTGTAGATAATTATGCTGAAAAAATATATGATGGTAATATTCAATGTGCCAATATGTATTATTATTCGAAAGAGTTGAAGAAAGTTGAGAGATAACTAATAATTTGTATGGAGGAATGTATGAGAAAAGCAATTAAAATTTTCCTATTTTTTGTAATAATAACAGTTTTACTAGGAATATTATATTTATCTTATATTCTATTTGGAACTAATAGTATTAACTTAAAAGAAATAACTTTTATTGAAAAAGAGGAAATCTTAAATGCAATAGGATTAAATAACATGAGTGATAGTATAAAATTAGAAAAAATGGAAACTCCAAAGACATATAAAGATAAATATTATATACTTTATTTTTCGATGAGTTTGAATAATAATAAAGATACATTAAAAAATAAAAAAATAGATAATTTAGATATAGAGTTTAGTCCAATAGAAGAAAAAGATAATATTCTTAAATATCGTTGTACTATTTCCAATATGGGAAAAAATATTAAAGTATTAGAACAGATAATGGATAAATATGGTAAGTAACAGAAAATTACAAGTTGTAAAAAAATTTGAATTAATATTTGAAGAAACCTAATGTATTTTTTATTTTGTTTGAAAAAATAAAAAGAAAGGAGCGTGAAACGATGAGTAAATTAGAGGATTTGAGAGATTTAATTATATATCAAAGTCAGAATAATGAAAATATATCTGTGGAAGTATTATATGATAATGAAGATTTTTGGTTAACTCAAAAATCCATGTCAAAATTATTTAATGTTGAAGTAAATACTATAAATTATCATTTAAAAGAGATTTTTAAATCAAATGAATTAAAAGAGGAATCAGTTATTCGAAAAATTCGAATAAC
>CALXJQ010000077.1 GCA_944388665.1 uncultured Clostridia bacterium | reverse complement strand
GTCGGAATAATGGGAGCATCTGGCTCAGGAAAGACAACTTTATTGAATTGTATTTCAACAATAGACAGAGTAACTGCAGGGAACATTATTATAAATAATCAAGATATTACAAAATTAAAAGGAAACAAACTAAATAAATTTAGAAGGGAAGAATTAGGATTCATATTTCAAGACTTCAACTTACTTGATACTCTAACAGCTTATGAAAATATTGCACTAGCACTAACAATCCAAAAAGTAAATCCTCACGAAATAGATAAAAAGGTCAAAGAAGTAGCCGAAAAACTTGGTATTTCAAATATTCTAAATAAATATCCATATCAAATATCTGGAGGGCAAAAACAAAGAGTAGCAAGTGCAAGGGCGATAATAACAAATCCTAAAATGGTTTTAGCGGATGAGCCAACTGGAGCTTTAGATTCGAAGTCTGCAAGGCAATTACTAGAAACATTCGAGCACTTGAATAAAAATTTAGGAGCAACAATCTTGATGGTAACACATGATGCTTTCACAGCTAGTTATGCAAAAAGAATTATATTTATTAAAGATGGCAAGATATTTAATGAACTTATAAAAGGTGAAGATACAAGAAAACAATTCTTTGAAAAGATAATTGATGTGCAAACACTTCTTGGAGGTGATTTGAACGATGTTATTTAAGTTATCTATAAGGAATATGAAAAAGAGTTTTAAAGATTATGCAATATATTTTCTTACACTTGTGTTAGGTATAGCAATATTCTACATGTTTAACTCTTTAGATAGTCAAGAGGCAATGCTTCAAGTATCACAATCAACACGAGATATGATACAATTAATGATTCAACTTCTTGGAATGGTTTCGGTTTTCATTGCTATTGTACTAGGATTTCTAATCGTATATGCAAATAACTTTTTAGTAAACAGAAGAAAAAAAGAGTTTGGTATATATATGCTACTTGGAATGGGAAGAAGGCAAATATCAGCTATTATTCTTTTAGAAACTATATTGATTGGAATATTATCTTTAGTTGTTGGTTTATTTATTGGAATATTTGCATCACAATTTATGTCTGTATTGGTAGCAAAGCTATTTGAAGCAGATATGACTGAATTTACATTTGTGTTTTCAAAAGATGCTTGTATTAAAACTTGTATGTACTTTGCAGTAATGTATCTAGCAGTGATTGCATTTAATACTTTAACAATATCAAGATATAAACTAATCAATTTATTAACAGCAGTAAGAAAAAATGAAAAAGTAAAAATAAAAAATCCTATTATATCTATAATTGTATTTATAATCTCAGTGGTAGTATTAGGATATGCTTATTATATAGTGACTGGAGGAATAAATGAATTACAGACAGAAGAAGAATTATTAAAGCCTATACTAATGGGAGTAATAGGAACAGTAGGAATATTCTGGTCTTTATCAGGATTTATATTAAGGATTGTGCAATCTAATAAAAATCTTTATTTAAAAGGAACCAATATGTTTGTATTAAGGCAGTTAAATAACAAAATTAATACAAATATAGTTAGTATGAGTATAATTTGTTTAATGTTATTTATGACAATAAGTGTGCTTTCTAGCAGTTTGTCAATTAAAAATTCGCTAGATTCACAATTAAACGAGTTCACACCAGTAGATGTAAATCTTTATAAAACAGCATATTTACCAGAAAGCTACAAAAATTCTCATTATACTGATGAACAAAGGGAAGATTCAAGAAAATCAGTAAGTTATACATTAAAAACTTATGGATATGATATGAATAGTCTTAAAGATATTGTAGAATTTCCAATCTATACAATTCCAGAATGGACTTTAAGCTATAGCCTGGGAAATTATTATGAAGCGGCAAAAAGCAAATTCCCATTTCTTTCATATCAAAAGCCAGAACAAATAATTAAAATTTCAGATTATAACAAAATAGCAAAACTTTATGGAGAAGAGCAATACAGCTTAAATGATAATGAATTTATAGTACTTTGCAATTTTGAGCAGATGATAAATTTGAGAAATGAAGCATTAAAGCAAAACCCAAATATAGAAATGAATGGTAAAACATATCATTCAAAATACAATGATTGCAAAAATGGTTTTGTATTTATGGCAACAACTAATGATAATACAGGAATTATATTAGTTCCAGATAGTTTTGAAGTAAAAGACGAAAATACTGAACAATTCTTTTTAGCAGCTAATTATAATGCAAAAACAGAACAAGAAAAAGCAGAATTAAATAATGTCCTAGCAGGGGAAGTTGATAGTGAACTATTTAACAACTTATCAGAAAAAGGAATAGAATTAGACGGGATGACAAAAATTAGTTTAATAGAATCAAGTAAAGGACTATCAACTATCATCATATTTATATCAATTTATCTAGGTATTATATTCTTAATTGCAAGTTCAGCAATTTTAGCATTAAAACAACTTACAGAAAGTTCTGACAATAAGCAAAGATATACGATATTAAGAAAAATTGGTTGTGATGAAAAAATGATAAATCAAGCACTATTTAGGCAGATATTCATATTCTTTATGATGCCACTTGTTCTAGCAATAATACATTCAATATTTGGAATTAAGTTTATACTATCAATGCTTGCAACACTTGCATCACCAGATGAATTACTACCTTCAATTATAGTTACAGCAGTAATTATAGGGTCAATATATGGAATATATTTCTTAGCAACTTATTTTGGAAGCAAAAACATAATTAAAGAGGAGGAATAGTAATTAGTACACACAACAGCAAATTACAATTTAGATGAGAGTAGTTATATTGATAATTACTCTCATTTATGATATTATAGAAAAAAATAAAAATAGAAATTTAAAGGGGAGAAAAATATGCTAGTAATATTATTTTTTTTAATTTCAATTTTAAGGCTAATTAGTATTCCATTAATAGTTGTTTTTGGAGAATTAGATATATATGAAAGAACTAGAACAATAGTATTATTAATACTTGCCTTTTTATATAACAATTTAATGGGGTTTGTTGCGTGGGCTTTTGGAATTTTAATAGCAAGTTCAATGGGCATTTTTTATATACTAATTATTGGAATTATAATTTTGTTTTATCTAATTGCAATAAACTTTTACATTAGAAAAAGAGTAGATATCAACAATGCTGTATATATAATACTAGTTTTAGTAGCATTTTTGAGTGGGATACTTTTTAAATAAATATGAATATAGAAGGAGAGAAACATATTGGATAAAAATAATAGAATTATACCAGAACATATTGAAGTTCGTGGTGCAAGAACCAATAATTTAAAAAATATAGATGTAGATATACCTTTAAATAAGTATGTGGCAGTTTGTGGAGTATCAGGTTCAGGTAAGAGTACACTTGCTATTGATGTACTGTATTAGGAGAGACAACTTGCCCTGTGTGTGGCGTTAAATTTAACCCACCATCAGCTGAAGATTTTGCATTTAACTCTATGGGAGCTTGTCCGAAATGTCATGGAACAGGAATATGTGAAACTATTAATGAAAAAGCTTTAATTGCTGATGAAAATAAAACAATTCGTGAAGGAACAGTTATTTCTGAAGGCACTGTAGAAGATATTATAAATAATAAAAATTCAATTATTAAAGGATTTTTAGATGGAAAAGAGAATTTACTTGTTCGTGATAATAAGAGTTGCCATCACATATAGAAAGCATTGATACAGCGACAATAAAAAGAGTTGTAACAGTGGATGCTACGCCAGTTGGAAAAAATGTAAGGTCAACAGTTGCAACATATTCTGGAATTTTAGATGATATAAGAAGTATATTTGCAGACACAAAAGAAGCAAAGAAGAGAAAATTTAATGCAAGTTATTTTTCATATAATCTAAAAGATGGAGTATGCAAAACTTGCTCAGGAACAGGAAAGGTAAATTTAGATATTCAATATCTGCCAGACATGGAACTAACTTGCCCAGATTGCCAGGGGAAAAGATATTCAAAAGAAGTGCTTGAAGTATTGTGGAATGGTATGAATATTGCAGATATATTAAACTTAACAGTTGAAAAAGCATTGGAGGTATTTAAAGATATTCTTTCTATTTATAGTAAACTAGATTCTTTAGCAGGCCTTGGACTCGGCTATTTAAAACTTGGAGAGCCAACGCCAGACCTTTCTGGAGGAGAAGCACAAAGATTGAAGTTAGTTTCAGAAATCGGTAAAAATCAAAAAGGCACATTATTTGTATTTGATGAACCAACAACAGGTTTACACCCAAAAGATATAAGAAAGCTTTTAAATGTGCTAGATATACTAATAAAATCAGGCGGAACAGTCATCGTAATTGAACATGATTTAGACATGATTTCTAATGCAGATTATTGTATAGACATGGGACCAGGAGGAGGAATAAATGGCGGAAAAATTTTAGTTACAGGAACTCCAGAAGAAATATGTAAATGTAAAGAAAGTCACACAGGAAAATATTTAAGTAAGTATGTAGAAAAGTATGGTTATGATTGGTAAGTTACAAGTAAACTTAGCCAAAAATTAAATGAAACAAAAAAAGCTGTTTAAATAGACAGCTTTTTTGAATTTTGTGCTTTCTTTATATTTTCTAAAGCTCTTGCTAGTTGGTCAGGGCATGATGTCCCTTTATTTCCGCATAATATACCTTTTAATCTCTTAATTGCTTCATCAATATTCATACCTTTAATTAGTCTTGCTACTCCAACCGTATTTCCTGGGCAACCGCCCGATATTTCTACATTTTTTATTATATCATTTTCTACTTCTATTTTCATTTGCCTAGAACATACACCTTTAGGATTATATATGTATTCCATTTTATCACCTCATTTAATTGCTATATTAAATATTCCCTACTTAATATATCATTAAATTTGGTAAATAACAAGACTAAATAAAAAATATATTGAAAAATGTTGCAAAAATTTGTTCTATATGATATAAAATATAAGAATAAAATTGATAGTGGAAAGGGAATGTTATGAAATTAGTAGTAAAAAATCTAAAAAAGAACTTTGAGAAAAAAGAAGTATTGAAAGACATAAATTTTGAATTTGAGAAAGGTAAAATTTATGGACTATTAGGAAGAAACGGAGCAGGAAAAACAACGTTCTTTAATTGTTTAAATGAAGATTTAGACATAGATGCAGGTGAATTTTATATTGAAGATAATGGAAAACAAAGAAAAATGAAAGCAGAGGATGTAGGATATGTTTTATCTACACCAAATGTACCAGAATTTTTAACAGCAAGAGAGTTTTTAAAATTCTTTATTGA
>CALXJQ010000076.1 GCA_944388665.1 uncultured Clostridia bacterium | reverse complement strand
GTTCTAAGCGAGTCTAATTCACATTCGAACGTACTCCTAGAATAATCACATATATCATCAATAAGATTTCTATAAATATAGAAAAATTTGAACTTTAAAGAACGTCCCCAAAGTTCACTTGATAAAAATGCAAAAAGTCCCTAAATTTAAAGAAAAACTAAAAATGAACTTTAAGGAACGTCCCCAAAGTTCACAAATTTTCTACTTTATATCCGATTCCCCAAATTACTTTTAAATATCTGGGTTCCTTTGGGTTTATTTCTATTTTTTCTCTTATGTGTCTTATGTGTACTGCAATTATATTTTCAGCGCCGTAGCCTTCCTCGTTCCAAACATTTTCATATATTTGTGGAATTGAGTATACTTTGCCTTTATTTTTCAACAAAAATTTTAATATGTTAAATTCTGTTGCTGTAAGTTTGACTTCTTTGCCATCTACAGTTACAGTTTTCGTATCATCATTTACAATTAGTCCACCAGATTTATAAATTTTACTATCATCTTTTTTAGGAATTGAACCCAATTTGATATATCTTCTTATCGCAGAATTCACTCTAGCGATTAATTCCATTGGATTGAAAGGTTTTGTTATGTAGTCATCAGCTCCTTGGTTTAAACCTTCTATCTTATCATAGTCCTCTGATTTTGCTGATAGTAAGATGACTGGTATTGCATCTTTTTTTCTTATTTCTTCTAAAGTTTCCAAACCGTCTTTTTTGGGCATCATGATGTCTAAGATTATCAAGTGAATTTCATTTTCTTTTAATTTATCTAATGCCTGAAGTCCATCATAAGCTTTTATGATGTTATACCCTTCTTTTTTTAAATAGATCTCTATTGCGCTAACTATTTCTTTATCGTCATCAACTACTAGTATATTATACATTTTGCACTCCCCTTTATTTTATTGTTATCAATATTTTTATGTTGGATTTAGTATAACATATTTTTATTAAGAAAAAATAGATATTTTCTTAATTTTTAATTAAAAAAATAATGAACTTTAAGGAACGTCCCCAAAGTTCATAAAAAAAGGAGGATGTTTTTTCCTCCGTCCCCAAAAGCATCCCTAAAGTTCATGCTGTTTCTTGTGCATTTGTATTTGGCATACTTCTTTTCTTTTTCTTTTTTATTACTGGCTTTTTGTGCTCGTTTACAACTATTTCTGGTTTTTTACCATCTACAACGGTCTCCTTGGTTATGATGCATTTTTCGATGGTTGGATCTGATGGAATGTCGAACATTATGTCACGCATTCTTTCTTCTATGATTGATCTTAGGCCTCTAGCACCTGTTTTTCTTTCTATTGCTTTATTGACTATAGCTTCTAAGGCTTCTTTTTGAAAGATTAGTTCTACTCCATCTATTTCAAATAGCTTTTGATATTGTTTTACTAGTGAATTTTTTGGTTCAATTAATATTCGTATTAAAGCATCTTTGTCTAGTTCTTTAAGTGTTGCTATTATTGGCAATCTTCCAATAAATTCTGGTATTAATCCAAATTTTAGCAAGTCTTGTGGTAATAGCTCTTTGAAGACTTCGTACTTGCTTTCTTCTTTTTGACTTTTTATTTGTGAGCCAAAGCCGATGGCTTTTTTGCCTGTTCTATCTTTTATTATATTTTCTAATCCTTCAAAAGCTCCACCACAAATAAACAATATGTTTTCTGTGTTTATTTGAATTAGCTCTTGGTTTGGATGCTTTCTGCCACCTTGTGGTGGAACAGAAGCGATTGTGCCTTCGATTATTTTAAGCAAAGATTGTTGCACTCCTTCACCACTAACGTCCCTTGTAATTGAAGGATTTTCTGATTTTCTAGCAATTTTGTCTATTTCGTCTACATAGATAATTCCTTTTTCTGCCTTTTCTACGTCGCCATCTGCAGCTTGTATTAATTTTAGTAAAATGTTTTCAACGTCTTCTCCAACATATCCTGCTTCTGTTAATGTTGTTGCATCAGCAATTGCAAATGGAACATTTAAAATTTTTGCTAAAGTACGTGCTAATAGAGTTTTTCCACAACCTGTAGGTCCTAAAAGAAGTATATTGCTTTTTTGAATTTCAACATCGTCTTTATCTTTGCCTTTTTGAATTGATTCCTCATGCGCAATCCTTTTGTAATGGTTATACACAGCAACTGATAATGTTTTTTTCGCATCTTCTTGGCCAATTACGTAATCATCTAAAACTTTTTTTATTTCGTGAGGGCTAGGTATATCTTGCACTAGTGTATAGCCGTCTTTTTCGTCTTCATATAAGTCAGCTTCTAAGATGCTTTCACATAGCTCTATACACTCGTCACATATATATACGCCTGGTCCTGCTACAATTTTTCTTACATTTTCTTGTGATTTTCCGCAAAAAGAACATCTCACGCTTTTTGGAACATCATTTCTTGACATTATTTTCTCTCCTTATTTTCAAATTATTTTCTTTTGTCCATTATTCCATCAATTAAGCCGTAATCTAAGGCTTCTTGTGATGTCATGTAGTGGTCTCTTTCAGTATCTCTTTCGATTGTTTCGATTGTTTGGCCTGTTCTATCACTTAGGAATTTTGTTAATTTTTCTCTTGTTTTTACTAAGTGATCTGCATGAATTTTAACTTCTGTAGCTTGGCCAGATAGACCGCCGCCACCGATTAGAGGCTGATGGATTAATATTTCAGCATTAGGTGTTGCAAATCTTTTGCCTTTTTCACCTGCTGCTAAAAGTGCTGCGCCCATACTTGCTGCCATTCCTATACAAATTGTAGAAACTGGACATTTTATATAATTCATTGTATCTATTATTCCCATTCCATCTGTTATAGATCCTCCTGGTGAATTTATGTACAATGAAATTTCTTTGTCTGGATCTTCAGACTCTAAGAATAATAATTGTGCAATAACTAAACTTGAAGTTGTTGGGTTAACTTCTTCTCCTAAGAAAATTATTCTGTCTTTTAGCAATCTTGAGAAAATGTCATAAGACCTTTCTCCCTTGCTTGTTTGTTCAATTACATAAGGTACTAAACTACTTTTTTCTAACATACAAATCATCCTTTCTAAAGCTTTTCTTTTGTCCCCAAATATCTTCATAATTTACTTTTATGATTAGCATTATTTCATTTTTGCATTTTTAACTAAGAAATCTAATGCTTTTTCTGATTCTATTCCGTTTTTTACATAGTTTCTAACATTTTCATTTTTAATAAATGATTCGTCATTCTCTCTGCCATAATTTTTTGCCATTTCTTTTATTTTTTCGTCAACTTCTTTGTCTGTTGCTTTGATCTTTTCTGCCTTAATAACAGCTTCTAATGCTAATCTTGATTTTATAGCTTCTATTGCTTGTTTTTCATATTCTTTTCTCATGTCTTCTTCAGTTTTATCAATAATTTGAAGATATCTTTCTAATGTTAAGTTTTGATATTTTAGTCTGTTTTCAAGGTCTTTCATCATGTTGTCAACTTCTAGCTCAATCATGCCTGATGGAATATCAACTTTCATATCTTTGCAAACGGCTTTAATAACTGCGTCTTCTGTCTCATATTTCTTTCTGTTGTCCATTTGCTTTTGCTTTTTCTCTTTAATGTCCTTCTTCAAGTCTGCAAGAGTGTCAAATTCACTAACATCTTTTGCAAATTCGTCATCAATTTTTGGCAATTCTTTTTTCTTTATTTCATGAACTTTTACTTTGAACATAGCTTCTTTTCCAGCTAAGTCTTTTGCAAAATATTCTTTTGGGAAAGTTACTTTTATTTCTCTTTCCTCATCGATTTTCATTCCTTTAACTTGGTCTTCAAATCCTGGAATAAATGTATTGCTACCAAGCTCTAGTTCGTGGCCTTCAGCTTTTCCACCTTCGAATGGCTTACCGTCTAAGAATCCTTCAAAATCTATAGTTACTATATCTCCTGTGTCTGCTGGCCTATCTTCAACTGAAATTAGCCTAGCATTTTGCTCTTGCATTCTTTTTAATTCGTCATTTACATCTTTGTCTTTTACATTATACTCAATTTTTTTGATTTCTATACCTTTGTAGTTTCCTAGCTGTGCTTCTGGTTTTATTTGAAATGTTGCTTCAAATTTTAGGTCTTTACCTTTTTCCATTTGCTTTATATCTATTTCTGGCCTACTTACTACCTCTAATTTGTTGTCTTCTACTGCTTGCTCTAGGGCTCCTTGTGCGACATCGTTGAATGCATCTTCGTAGAAAATTTCTTTTCCGTAATATTTTTCTACTATTTGTATTGGTGCCTTTCCTCTTCTGAAGCCTGGTATGTTGAAGTATTTCGCACTTTTGAAATAAACCCTTTTTATTGCATCGTCAAATTTTTCAGCCTCTACTGTGATTTTTAATTTTACTTCATTTGCTTTTTTAGTTTTTTCTAATTTACAATCCATATTATTCAATCCTTTCATTTATCATATAGCTTTTTTATTATACCACATTTTTCCTTTTTTGCAAGGAATTTTTGATATTTTATCAACATAATTTTATTTTTTTATCTTTTGTGCTTTACAAATCTTATTTTATGCAGATTTTATTGTTAAATTTAAAATGTGATAATCTCCTAGTTTAACTAAGAAATTATCACATTTGTGTTACCATACCTTATTCATTATCCCTGTTAGGGCCATAAGGGTTGCTTCTGTAACCAAGTCAAACCTGGTTACTTTTCCATTTGTTAACTTTCTGATTCCTCCTTCGCCTTCGAAGATGGAATCAAGAACTTCTGATAAACTAGAAGTTAGTATTTGTTCGATATATCTTTCTGGTACTGGATATGCCGAACTTAAACCTATACTTTCTTTGGTGCTCCAGCTTTCCACCTTAACAATTTGGATATT
This sequence comes from uncultured Clostridia bacterium, assembly GCA_944388665.1. GTDB lineage: Bacteria > Bacillota > Clostridia > TANB77 > CAG-508 > CAG-269. Next base: position 722 of record CALXJQ010000076.1, on the reverse strand, counting down.
AAACCAATGCCCAAATTGTTGTATCAGGCCTCCTTCACATGAAACCCAATAGTCACAATCGCCCTCTGTTTTTTTCAGTTGCTTCATGCGGTTTTCTACGCCGATGAAGATTTCGTCATTAATTGGTTGCTCTGGTACACCAGAATCAACCTTTTCAGAAATGATTTCTACATCATCGAAATAGAAGCCAAAGGCCTTTTTTACAGCCTCACACTTCAATTTGTTGCTTGTTGCGACTTTGATAATTACCATTTGTCGCACTCCTTTCTAAAGTTGATATTAATATTGTAACAAATTTCTAGCGAAAAGTCAATTTATGTAAATTATATTTTTATGTTATACTTGAAGTTATGGCTAAAGAAAGTGAGATAGTAAAATATGAGTGAAAAAATTGATTTTAAAGATTTTGATATATTAGGGATTGTTCAATTTCTACATTCTTCTGGAAAAGAATATATTGAATATTTGAATTCAAAGAGCTATAGAGTAAAAGATCATAGTGATACAGAAAGGTTACAAATCCTATTTCAAGAAAAATAATTGATGAAATTATTGAAAATACAATGCTTTCTAAAGAAAGTAAAGAGCCAAAAATTGACTTTGATAGAGTTTCTTAGCACAAAATATGTTTGCAAATTTTGAAAAAGTTCAAAAACTTCAAAATGGTGAAACTATGGGAAATTTAACCAAGAACCTAAAAAATTATGACTATTATTACGAAA
>CALXJQ010000075.1 GCA_944388665.1 uncultured Clostridia bacterium | reverse complement strand
TGGTGTGCCTAGGCGGACTCGAACCACCATCGGTCGCTTAGGAGGCGACTGCTCTATCCTGCTGAGCTATAAGCACATTTATTAATATATATATATTAACGCATTTTTTCGATTTTGTCAATTTGTTTACAAAAAACAAAAAATAGTGTAAAATAGTAAAAGCGAAAATAAAAAAGGAAAGAATATAATGGAAGAAAAACAAAACAAAAAATTTATGAAAGAAGCCTTAAAAGAAGCAAAAAAAGCGGCTGAGAAACTGGAAGTTCCTGTTGGTTGCGTAATAGTAAAAGAAGGAAAAATAATAGCAAGAGCGCATAATTTAAAAGAAACAAAATTTGATACAACAAAACATGCGGAAATGATAGCAATTCAAAAAGCAAGTAAAAAGTTAAAAAGTTGGAGACTTTTAGACTGTGATATGTATGTTACATTAGAGCCATGCTCAATGTGCGCAGGAGCAATAATAAATGCCAGAATGAGAAAAATATATATAGGTGCAAAAGATGAAAAAACAGGTGCGTGTGGTTCTGTATTAAATTTATTTAATGATTATACATTTAACCATAAAGTTGAAACTGAAATAGGTGTAATGAGCCAAGAATGTGAAGAAATATTAAAAGATTTCTTTAAAGAACTTAGAAAAATAAAATCTAAGAGTAAAACAAATTAAAAGGTGAGAATATGTTAGATAAAATACGATTGATTACAAATAGTAAAATGTTTCATATTGTAATGTTGATAGTAATAGTAGTTGCTATATTATTTGTGGCAGGCATAATTGTTTTAAAATATAATGTAGAAGGTGAGACTAATATGCCGTTTAAATTAAGCAAAATTTCACTTATAAGTTCACAAGAGGGCATAGACAAACAAGCTACAGACACGAAATGGGCATTTGATGTAAGCCAAAATAATGATGTTTATATTTATATAGAAAAAAATAATAGTTATAGTAAAACAGAAGCTATTAGATCTGTAAAAATTGAAAACGTAAAAGCTGAAGGTAAATTTAATGATAAATTTAAACTTTATAAACCAGACCAACAAATAGAAAATCAAATTTTTAAAAATGACCCTGCAAATGAAGCTCAAGAAATAACATACACTGGTGACTTAAATACAGACATAAAAAATTTAAAAATTTCTAATCAAGGCGGAATAATAGCATTTAGATGTGCATACAACAATATAGCGGAATATACATCAAATGATGATGAAATAAACCATTTAGATTTACTAAAAAAATCAAATATAAATAATGATGATTTGAAAACTAAATTATCATTTGACATGATAATAACATTGGAAGATGGAAAACAATATAAAACTACAATTAATTTGAATTTGCCAGTGGATAATGTAGTAGAAAGTGGTACAACATCAAAAGAAATTACAGAAGTAAACGATTTTATATTCAAAAGAATCGAAGAATGACTTGATAAAATTTAAAATTCATTATATAATACAGATGGTTTTACTCAACCTTTGTATGGAGAGAATCCAATAAAGACCTACGAATCTTGTCAGATCCGGGAGGAAGCAGCAATAAGTAGAAATCTTTATGTGGAGTCTTTCCATAGAGAGATTGAGTGTAAACCATTTTTAAAATTAGCATAAAAGAAAGAGGGTGTGAATTATGGGGTACACAGCTCTTTATAGAAAGTTTAGACCAATGACATTTGAAGAAGTAGTTGGTCAAGAACATATTACAAGAACTTTGAAAAATCAAATTATTGCAAATAGAGTTGGTCATGCCTATTTATTCAATGGTAGTAGAGGAACAGGAAAAACTTCAAGTGCAAAAATTTTAGCAAGAGCAATAAATTGCTTAAATCCACAAGATGGAAATCCATGTAATGAATGTGAAATATGCAAAGCAGCACTTGCAGGGTCTTTAACAGATATAGTTGAAATGGATGCAGCTTCTAATAACAGTGTTGAAGATATTAGAGCAATTCGCGAAGAAGTAAACTTTTTACCAACAAAAGCAAAATATAGAGTATATATTATCGATGAGGTGCACATGCTTTCAACAGGTGCTTTTAATGCATTGCTAAAAACGCTAGAAGAGCCACCAGAGCATGTTAAATTTATACTTGCTACAACTGAGCCACAAAAATTACCAGCAACCATATTGTCAAGATGCCAAAGGTTCGACTTTAAAAGAATTTCAAATGAAAATATCATAAAAAGACTTGAAGTAGTATGTAAAGAAAGTAATATACAAGCTACAGAAGGTGCATTAAATGTAATAGCTGCACTTTCTGAAGGTGCAATGAGAGATGCACTTTCAATACTAGAAAGATGCGTACAAGATGGGGAAAACAACATAGATGAAGAAAAGGTAAAAGATTTAGTTGGAATTCCTAAAACTACATTTATAAATAAAATAATAGAAGGAATCATAAACTATGATGTCGACACAGCCTTAATGACTGTAGATAAAGTCTTACAAGAGGGAAAAGATATAGACAATTTATTATTGGAAATGATTAAATATGTAAAAGACATTTTAGTTTATAAAGTAACAGGAAAATTAAATTTATATAATAATAATGAAATGCAAAACATAAAAAAAATTGCAGATTCATCTAAAAAAGAAATTTTAGTAAAGCTTATTTATGACCTTTCAGAATTGCAAAGTCAGCTAAAATGGTCTACGCAAAAAATTATTGTGTTAGAAGCGGGAGTTATAAAGCTATGTAATATACCTGAGCAAACTTACATTCAACAGCCTGTACAGCCACAAGTTACACAAGTACAAACTGCTCAAGTGAAAGCCACTCAAGTGCAAGCCACTCAAGTGAAAAATATTCCAGAAAAACCAAAAACTATTACGGCAACTACAAATACTGCAACTACAGAAGAATATTGGCCTAAAATAGTAAATGAGCTTAAACAATCAGGCAAAATAGTGCTATATACCAATTTGATTGGAACAAGAGCAAAAGAGCTAAATGACATGACAGTTGGAATTGAATTTCCAAAAGGCATGACGGCATTTGGAAAGGCAGTATTAGAAAAACAAGAAAATATAAAAGAACTTACTAAACTAGTTTCAATGGCATCTGGAAAGCCAATGCAAATAAAATACATAACATCACAGACAGCAACGAAACCAATTGCTAAAACAGAAGAATTAAAAGACATTGCAAAAGGCTCAGATATACCTTTTAATGTAATTGAATAAGCTATAAATTCATAAAATTAAATAAAAATAAAGAAAGGATGATTTAATAATGAGTAAAAGAGGAGGATTCCCAGGCGGAATGGGAGGATTTGGCGGAATGAACATTGGCAATCTAATGAAGCAAGCGAAAAAAATGCAATCAGATATGGAAAAATCACAAGCAGAACTTGCAGACAAAGAATTTGAAGCCTCTGCAGGAGGAGGAGCAGTAAATGTAAAAGTAAGTGGCACAAAAGAAATAAAAGAAATAAAAATAAAGCCTGAAGTAGTTGACCCAGATGATGTAGAAATGCTTGAAGATTTAATCTTAACATCTGTTAATGAAGCATTAAGGCAAGTTGACAGTGCACAAGCTGAACAATTAGGAAAATTTAATATTCCAGGCTTAATGTAATAATAGGTACAAGGAGAAATAGAAATGGCATCATTATATTCACCATCAATAGAAAAACTAATAGAAAGCTTTGAAAGATTACCAAGTATAGGACATAAAACAGCAGCAAGATTAGCATTTTATATATTAGATTGTTCAGAAGAAGAAACAAACGAGTTTGTTTCTTCTATTGTAAATGCTAAGAAAAACTTAAAATATTGTAGCAAATGTTTTAATATATCAGATACAGATCCATGCCCAATTTGCTCAAACCCTAAAAGAGATGATACAACAATTTGCGTAGTAGAAGATGTTAGGGACATAGTTGCTATGGAAAAAACCCATGAATTCAATGGCGTATATCATGTTTTGCATGGTTCAATTTCGCCAATGAATGGCGTAGGTCCAGATGATATAAAAATAAAAGAATTATTATCAAGATTAATGGACGGACATGTAAAAGAAGTTATATTAGCCACAAACCCTAGAGTTGAAGGGGAAGCAACAGCCATGTATCTATCAAAGCTAATAAAACCACTTGGCATAAAAGTTACAAGAATAGCACATGGCATACCAGTAGGTGGAGACTTAGAGTATACAGACGAAATTACTTTAACAAAAGCATTAGAAGGAAGAAGAGAAATGTAGATTACATCGCTAAAGTTCCATTTGGCGTATCAGTAATTATTAAAATATCTTCTTCTCTTCCATTTTCAGCATTTATATAAACTAAAAATTCTCTATCTTCTACTTTCCCTTTAAATTCATAGCACAAAATTTCAGTTTGCCATTCTGTTGGAATTACGGCAAGTCCTTCACTTTCAATTTGCAAATTCTTATTTAGAGATTGCTTTGCAGTTTCGGCAGAAATTTTTACATTAGAAACATCCCTTTGAGTATGATTGTTTAAATATCCAGTAGTTTCAATGCCTAAAACCTCACCATTGTCCAAGGCAACCTTTACTTTAATTAAATCTGGGTACATAATTACGCCATCTTGCGTATATGCATAATTTATTGTAACAATGCCATCCTGTTTTAGAAAATAAGTTTCAGTCATATTTGGAAATCCTTTTTCCGTTAAAAAAGTTTTACCTTTTTCGTTAGCTTCCTCTTGAGAAATAGACTCTACATTTACATCTCTATCTGAATTCATAGCAACTATGTGGCCACCTTTTTGAGATATAGAAATGTTTATATTATTACCATCATTATTTGTTATAGAAAAATCATATACTGGAATAGTTGCATTTTCTGAAAAGCCTAAGTTTTGAATATCTTGAATTTGGTCATTGCCAATAAATTCAGTAACTTTCTGCTTAGCTTCCTCTTCTGAGATATCATCTCCTGTAAGTCCTTTCTTTTCGTTACTTGTAATATGCTCAGAAAAGGCACCATCATAAATCAAACCAGCATATTCATGAAAATTTTCTTCAAGATTGCTAAAACTTTCTTGAGAAATATTATCTACTTGTTGTGCAAATGCGGTTGTACCTTTTTTAGTCAGTTCGTCCCATTTAAATCTGCCATTGTTTAAATCTTCTGATAATTGATTTAAAGTATTTTCTAAATCAACACTATAAGTGTGTAGTTCTTTTAAATTATTTAAATCATCTTCAGTTAAACTTTCATTATAGATATTTTTCCTTGAAAGAGAATAACTATAATCACTTACCTGATTTAAAAATTTTTCTGTATTTTCAAGTTCTTGGCTTGCTATAGGCAACTGAGACAAATAATTTTGAGCCAAATTAGCTTCTCTCCATAAATTTGTTAAAGTTTCTGCACCATGCTCTGGAGTAGAAGAAATTAAAGATTTTGCTAAATACACTTCTACATTTTGAACATAATCTACTAATTCATAAAAAGCCATATTATATGCATTTTGCGAAGCTTGATGATACTCCTTTTGCTTTTTATATAGAAAAATACCTAATATTATCGCAATTGCAAGCAAAAATATACATACTATAGTTAGAATGTGCTCTTTTTTCAATTGTGACCTTAAATTTGATAATTTACTCATTTTTTATTACCCTCCAAAATATAGCGTTATATATATTTTGATTAAAATT
>CALXJQ010000074.1 GCA_944388665.1 uncultured Clostridia bacterium | reverse complement strand
TCTAAATTATCTAAATAGTTATCAAACAATTCTTTTACTTCATTTGATACTTTAGAAAAATCTATTAGTATATAGCTTTTATAATTTTCTTTTGCAAATTCTTCAACAATATAACTTTTACCTACACGTCTAGCTCCCTCAACCAGCAAAGCCGTTTTTCCTTGACTTTCTTCCTTCCATTTTAAAATATTATTATAAACTTTTCTTTTCATAAACCTTCTCCTTCATATTAAATTAATTATAGCTTATCACAAAATCAAGGAAAATTCAAACATATTTTGCACAAAATCAAAAATAATTCCAACATTAAATTACACAAAATCAAAGATAATATGACAAAAATTTTAGCGAAACATCATCAAATGATTGAAACTATAGAAAATAAATCAGCCTGCCACTTTTGGTGGCAGGCTTTTCGGCAGGTCCTGGTTCAGTCTAGTTTAGTAGACTTTTAAAGACGTGATGATAATATTCAAATCTTTAAAAGATTTGATTTTATAATTGTCATTCGTATCAATCCAAGCATCCGTGCCGATTGCACCGATGGCAAGAATCTTGCCATCATCATTGTACAACACGATTACTTCACTGCCGTCCGAAATATCTAGGGCAGCAAAAGTTGCTTTTAGGTTCAAAAAAGTTTCGAGAGCCTCTTCCCCTGTAACCTTGGGCCATAAATGTAGGTGCGAAAAATAAGTAACAACAGGAAGATTGGGAAAGCTCACTTCAATCATGAAGTTCGGCTCTTTCTCGTCCGAATTTGGACAGTCTAAATCCCTAAAACGAATTTGTGTTTTTACAATTCTCAACCGCTCAATTGTCATAGTTATTCCTCCTTGAGCTAATAAATAAGGGTTTATATTCTGCTATGGTATTAAAACCATACATCAAGTTTACCACATTTTACATAATTTTGCAATTACAAAATGCAAAAATAATTCAATTTAAAACTACAAAAAGCTTAAAAACCCCGCAATCCCCACAATTATAAAAATAATATTTGATAAAAACTCAATAAAACTAGGCTTAAGCAAAGTGCCAAGCAATTTGCCACAAAAAATAGCTACAGAATTACTACAAACCATACCAGCTATAGAACCTAAAATTAAAGAGACCTTGTGAGAAGGGTACTCAAGCCCCATACCTAAAGAAGCAAGAAAAGTCTTATCCCCAATCTCACCAACAATTATAGAAAAAGCAACAATAAAAACATAATTAATTCTAACATTTGAAAGCTTCTGAAGCAAAATAGACTTCTTGCTCTTAGCCTTAGAAATGGTACCATTTGACGCAATATGCCCATCAATTTCAGTAGCATTGTTGGCTTTAATAGAAGACAAAAGGCCTGCAACTCCAAAAATAAGAAAAAAAGCATAGGTAAAAAACTTTAGATAAAACTGAAACGTCCCATTCGAAAAAGAAGCCAACTTGCTCCCAAAAAGAATTGCTAGCCCATGACTAAAAAAAGTGCCAATAGCAACTCCCAACAATATATTCTTAACCTTATTTTTCGCAGAAAAAGACAACACCAAAAGCTGCGTCTTGTCGCCAAGTTCTGAAAAAAAGATTATGCAAAAAGTCACAAAAAAAGGATAAACAAATTCCATACTAACCTCCACTCCGTCGTCGTTTTAAATATATTCACAATCAAACAAAATATGAACTTAGATGTTTTTGGGGATGAACTTTGGGGACGTTCCTTAAAGTTCATTTTCAATATAGTGTTAAATATTAAATAGATTAATAAATAATTTTAAAGTACCGCGTAGCGACCAAACGAGCGGAAGCGAGTGCGATTGGAGCAACCTTTCCCTTTATTTTTTAAATTTAAGGTTGCGACAACAAGGTGCAAAAAATTATTTATTAATCTATTTAGTAAAAAGCAAATTATTAAATGAACTTTAAGGAACGTCCCCAAAGTTCATCTCTTAAAAATCTTCTTTCGCTTAGTTTAAGCAAGATTAAGGTGATGAACTTTAAAGAACGTCCCTAAAGTTCAAAATTTTGTGAATTTTGTGTGAATTACTTTACATTAAAAAGTAAAAATGGTAAGATGTAACTGAACAAACCGTAAGAGAAAATGGAAAAGGAGGAATTTTGAGTGATAGAGCTTAAAAATGTTACGAAAAAATACGGAAAGGTACTGGCCGTAGATGATATCAGTTTCAAAATTGAAGATGGCGAGATTATGGGATTACTAGGCCCAAATGGAGCTGGAAAGAGTACAACTATGAATATGATAACAGGCTTTATCGAGCCTACAGATGGCGAGATTATTGTTGATGGTTATGATATGTCTAGGAGGCCTAAGAAGGCTAAAAGGGAAATAGGCTATATGCCAGAAGGAGTACCATTATATTCAGATTTGAAGGTGAAAGAGTTTGTTACGTATATGGCCGAAATTAAGCAAGTGAGAAGAAAAGAGAGGAAAGACAAGGTTGAGAAGGTTATTAAGGAGACGGGCTTGAGCGATGTAAAAAATAAACTTATTAAGAATTTATCAAGAGGATATAAGCAAAGGGTAAGTTTAGCAGGTGCTCTGGTTTCAGATCCTAAGATTTTGATTTTGGATGAGCCTACGGTTGGTTTAGACCCTAAACAGATTACGGAGATTAGAAGTTTGATAAAAGATTTAGGAAAGACCCATACAGTAATTTTGAGTTCGCACATTTTGTCAGAGGTTAGTCAAATTTGTACAAGGGTTATTATTATAAATAAAGGAAAGATTGTTGCAATTGATACACCTGAAAATCTTGAAAATAGGGTGTCAAACAAGAATTGCATTTATGTAACTGTAGAAGACAAAGAGAATAAGATGGACACTATTAAAGATAGAATAAAAGATATTCAAAAGGTTGAGTTTGTTGAAAAAAACGAGGACGGAACGAAACAATATGTGATAGAAGCAAAGCAGGGGATAGACTTGAGGAAGACTATATTCTCAGAATTTGCAAAGGAAAATATAACTATTTTTGAAATGAAGAAGGCAGACACAACTTTAGAGGATGCATTTATGAAATTGATAGAAGGAGGAAAAAAATAATGTGGGCAGTTATTAAGAAGGAACTTAAAACATATTTTTATTCACCAATAGGATATGTATTTATAGGATTATTTTTAATTATGTTTAGTATATTTTTCTATATTGATGTGTTTCAATATAGTAGTGTAAATTTTGAATATATATTTTATTCAGGTGCTACAATATTAACTTTCATCGTTCCAATTTTAACAATGAGAACGATAGCAGAAGAAAGGAAAAATGGAACCGAGCAATTGCTACTTACATCGCCACTTAGCATAACGAAAGTTGTTCTAGGTAAGTTTATTGCGGCAGCTCTAATAGTATTGATTACAGAGCTTTGTACATTTTTGTATTTTGGAATATTATGCTTTTTTGGTGATCCACATATAACAACAGCATTGGTTACATTATTAGGATTTTTATTATTAGCAATGGCATATATTTCATTTGGAATATTGGCTTCAAGCATAACAGAAAATCAAATTATAGCAGGGGTAATAACAATAGGATTCTTTATTTTGGTATGGTTTTTACCACAATTTAATACAGCATTTTCAAGTTTTTCATTAATAAATTTGTTCTCTACATTCCCAGAGGGACAAATTGATATTGCAAATACAATAACATATATTACTTTTACAATTATGTGCCTATTACTTACTGTAATAGTTATGCAAAGAAGAAAAAGTGTGAGATAGGAGGGAGCAATTTTGAAAGATAAGGAAAAGAAGAACGTACAAAACAGCAAAGAGATAAAAGAAAACACTAAAGAAAAGTCATTAAAAGTAAAAAAGACTAAGAAAGACAAAAGCGATAAAAAGCCAAACAAATTTATTGAATTCATAAAAAAGAATTGGCTTATAAATGGCACGAAAACTATAATTTTAGTTTTGATAATAGTAGCAATTTTCTTGGCAATAAATTATGGAGTTCAACAATGGGACCCAACGCCGATTGATTTAACACAGGAAAAATTATATACTCTTACAGACGAGAGCAAAGAGAAAGTTAAAGACATTGGGCAAGATGTAAATATCTATTTTATAGGATATAGCGAAGATGATCCAAATTTGGATTTGGTAAAGCAATATGGCAAGGTAAACGAAAAAATCAAGGCAGAGTCAATAAACATTGATGATAGACCAGACCTTGCACAAAAATATGGAATAGAAAGTGGACAGCAAAGAATCATTGTTGAAAGCGGTGATAGATATAAAGTTTTAACAGCAAGCGATTTAGTAACTTATGATATGACAACTGGACAAACTCAGAGTATTGCGGAGAAAAAGTTTACAAGCGCAATTCTATCTGTAACAACAGATAAAGTACCTAAGGTATATTTCTTAGAGGGATATAGTGATTTCTCACTAGGAGCTAATATGTATTATTTACGAACATATTTAAGCAATGAAGTAAACGAAATAGAAACCTTGAACATACTTTCAACAGGAAAAGTACCAGATGATTGCGATACGCTTGTTATAACAACTCCAAACAAAGACTTCGATGATGTAGCAACAAATGCAATAATAGACTATATAAATTCAGGAAGAAATATTTTATGGCTTAATGCAGCTACTACACAAAGTATAGACTTGCCAAATGTAAATAAAATTTTAGCACTATATGGTGTAAAACCATTTGAAGTTGGAGCAATAAGGGAAACAAATGCAAGTAATATGCTTGCAAATTCACCAGACCTTATAATACCACAAATGCAATATTCACCAGTAACGCAAAATCTATACACAACAACAGGTGTGGTATTTGCAAATGCAACAAAAATAAACATCGACGAAGATAACTTAGAAAATCTAAATGTAGCAGAAACTATAATATTACAAGCAAGTGAAGATTCATACTTTAGAAGTGACTTCACAAATGGCTCACCAGCTGCAGCAGAAGGAGAAGCAAAAGGTCCATTTGTTGTAGGAGCTGAATTAGACAAGACTATACAAGAAGCAGATGAAGAAAATGGAACTAGTGCAATAGAATCAAAACTAATCATATATGGTGACAATTACTTCGCATCAGATGCTATATTATTCCAAAACACACAAATGCCTGCAATTGCTTTAGCATACAATAGAGACTTAGTAATAGACTCAATCTCATACTTAGTAGATAGACCAGAAGATATCTCTGCTAGCAAGAGCACATCAACTGTAACATATACAGCAACAGAACAACAAGACACAATAGTAAGAATAATTATATTTGTTGTACCTATCTTAATAATTATTATTGGCATAATAGTATGGCAAGTAAGGAGAAGAAGAAAATAAAAAAATAAACTTTCAATAGCGTCCCTGTTGGCAAAAAATTGCCACTGGGGACGTACCTTTTTGGCAATTTTTTGCCATTTTGCTACGTCCCTAGTGGCAATTTTTTTTTGACCAACTAAAAAAGCATTTAACTAACTAATGGTAAATGCTTGAATTGGTTGCGGGGAGTGTGCAAGAAGATTGGTATATTGCACATTTCAGCACTTATTGGGGGCAATAATGGTAAAATAAATAAAAATATTTTAAAATAATTTATATTAAATAGATGGATTTTACTTAAAAATTCATCTATTTTTATGGGTTCCAAGGGCAAAGCCCTGGCACACGGAGAATTTTGGAACAAAGTTCTCTAG
>CALXJQ010000073.1 GCA_944388665.1 uncultured Clostridia bacterium | reverse complement strand
GTTCTATTGCAGGATTAGGAAAAGAAAAATTAACAAATATATGTATAGCTTTTAATACAGTAATAGAAAATGCAGGATTATGGGCAGGAGTATATGCAAATGCAAACTGGTTTAATAATTATTTAAATAAAGATACGATTAAATCTAAATACACAACATGGATAGCTCATTATATTTCTGGAACAGATAAATACAAAGGCGAATATGATATGTGGCAAAATAGTTCTAGCGGTAAAATAAACGGAATTAGTAGTAATACAGACACTAATTATATGTACAGAGATTTAGTTTCTGAAATTGGGAATAAAACAGTTTCTACAACTACTACAAAAAAGTCCAACGTAGAAATAGCACAAGAAGTTATAAACGGGAAATGGGGAAATGGAGAAGATAGAAAAAATAGACTTACTCAAGCAGGATATGATTATAATACAATACAAGATATAGTAAATTCAAAATTAGGTAAATCTACGACTACAACATATACTGTAAAATCAGGAGATACTTTATCAGATATTGCTAATATGTTTGGAACCACATATCAAAAACTTGCAGAAATAAATGGAATAGCAAATCCTAATAAAATTTATCCAGGTCAGGTTTTAAAAGTAACTAATAGTGCATCTAACACAGTACAAACTTATACAGTTAAAAGTGGAGATACATTAAGTGCAATAGCAAAAAAATATAATACGACGGTAGATAGCTTAGTGTCTAAAAATGGAATAAAAGACAAAAATAAAATTTATGTTGGACAAATATTAAAGATATAAAGAATAAAAAATAATAAGGTAGGCTAGTAATAGTCTACCTCTTGTACTTATCTAAGATAGGTTTATAATATTTATCTTCTGCTAATTTTCTTGCTTTCTTGGCTTCTTTTAAATCCTTAAAACAACCTAAAGAAATACTTTTACCTTTAATATTTATTCTGGCTCTATATTTTTTTAATTTTTTGTCCCAATAAACACCTGTAACGCCACTTTTATTATTCTTTCGCAAATGTTTAGGATTAATTAAAGATAAAGAAGTGCCTTCTACTAAAAAATTTTCTTTTCTATAATTATTTTTAGCTTTTATAAATTTTGAATCTTTTAACCTTTTAGAGGCTTTCTCTTTATTTAAACAACCACAAGACTTAGTATGTCCAGATTTTAAATAAGTAGTAGTGGCAAATACAATATTACCACAATCACATTTGCATTTCCATTGTATTTGCCTACTAGAGTTTCTTTCTGCTAAGCCTAATACAGTAAGTCTATTAAATTTTTTACCAGTTAAATCTTCAAATTTTCCCATTATTCTAAAGCTCCAACTACTATATTGCTATCTGCCCAGTTGCTTACTTCGTTAAAATCTACATACATTATTCCATTTTCTTCTATAACATCTACAGTTGTGAAGCTATTTTCATCATCTGGATCACATAGTTCATATAGCCCATAATTATCATCATTTTGTAGTATTCCATATTCTTTAACCTCTCCATTTAATTCTAATTCTTTTCCATCTAAACTTTTAAATTTTTTCATATTTATCATTTCCTTTCTTTTCTTAAATATATTATACTACGTGTACACGTAAATGTCAATAGTTTTTTAAAATTTTTTTAAATATTTTTTTATATTTTCTTTAGCCCAGCTAGAATAAGCCTTTCCATCTTTTTCTAACTTTGCAGAAAATTCTTCTGCCAATTTTCTTTCTACATCTACTACATACCTTTTATATTTCTTTTTTCTCCATTCGCTTTCTTTTTTCAAGTCCCTTGACATTTTAATCACTTCCTTATATAATAATTTATAGGAAATGGGGAAGGGCATTTCCCCATTTTCCTGTTGGCTTACCTATTTTGTTCTTTGCGTTCTTGCTCAAGTTTGTAAAGGTACATTTCGGTTTGCCATTGGTCTACTTTTTCCATAAAAGTAGGCTCTTTTTTCAACTTTAGTATTTTAAGTATCTTTTGTAACATCTTTATCACCTCCCTTTTCTTAATCTAAATATATTATACTACGTGTACACGTAAATGTCAAGCACTTTTTCAAAAAAAGTTAAAAAAATTTGAATATTTCAAAATTAATGCAACTTTTAATGCAACGCTAAGAAAAAGTTATAAAAATCGAAGTGAAGATATAAAAAATGTAAATGAATAGATTGCTAAAAAAGGCTTAAAATAGCGCATTATAAGATTATATAAAAAGCGAAGGGAGATTATAAAATACAGAAAGTCTACCATATACACAGAATTAGTTGAATAATTTTAAAAAAAATACATAAAATATTCATGAAGAGGTTACAACAAACTTGCAACCTCTTTTTTTTGCAAATCTCGTTTACAATTAAAAATCATTATGATATAATTTCAATATCAAAACCAAAGAGGTGAAAACATTGAATCAAATACTAAACACAGGTAGTAATAATAACATGCAGGGGAGACAAACCGAGACTCTTCTAAATGGATATAATAATAAAAACAATAAAAAGGAAAAAAATAAAAACAAAAACAGTATGAATATGCAGATAAAAAGAAGTAGTGGACCTGCTAGTATAAGTAGTGTTACGAAATTTTTTGCAGTTGCAATCATAATATTTGGAATATTTATGATAGGCACAGGCTCATATTCCATGTATAAAAATGTAAGTTCACAAAATGCAGTACAACCAACAATAAATGTAATACAGGCTTCAGCTGGAGAACTATCAATACAAATAAATAGTAACAAAGCATTGTCTAAAATAACATATAACTGGAATAATGACTCTGCAACAGAAATACAAACAAATGGAAGAAACAGTATTGAGCAAAATATAGCCATCCCAAGCGGAACAAACACTTTAAACATATATGTAAGTGATGAAAATGGCCAAGAAGCAAGATATCAGCAACAGTACACAGCTCAAGGAAGCATAAACATACAGTTTGAATCTCAAACAGATGGAACTGTAAAAGTAATGGTAGATGCGCAAGAGCAACTTGCATACATGACTTATAGATGGGATGATGAAGAAGAACAAAGAGTAGACATTAACGATACAAGCATAGAACAAGACATTCAAGTGCCATCAACAGGAATGCATACTTTAACAGTAAATGTAGTTGACCAAAACAACAGAACAGAAACAAAACAACAAGAAGTACAAGGAACAGTAGTTCCAGAGGTAGAAGTAACAACAGATGGCTCATCACACTTTATTATACATGCAAAAGATGAAACAGGACTTGCAGAGGTAAGATTTATAATTAACGAAACAGGAAAATATAAGCTAGAACTAGACGGTAGAACAGACTTCGAATATCAATACGAACTAGAGCCAGGAGAAAATAGACTAGAAGTTATAGTATATAATCAAGATGGACAATCTACTACTAAAAAAGTAAAAGTAAATATGCCAGAACAGTAAAATAAAGACCTCCTGAGGCCAATCTAAAGGAGGTCATTATCTATGTACACTTAAGCGAAAGGTTGATTAACAATATGGAATATAGTTTATTTGACTTGCTAGTATATTTCATTATTTATTCATTTGGTGGATGGGTGCTGGAGTCTATATTTCGCTCTATTTGTGAAAGAAAACTAATAAATACAGGATTCCTAAAAGGGCCCTTTTGCCCAATTTATGGGCTGGGAGCAATTATAATGCTCATTGTATTAAATAAATTTCAAGAAAATATATTTGTATTATTTGTAATGTCATTTATCATATTAACAGCATGGGAATATATAGTTGCAATAATATTAGAGAAATCATTTAATACAAAATATTGGGACTATTCTAACCACAGGTTTAATTTCCAAGGAAGAATATGCCTAGAAAATTCAATCTATTGGGGAATATTAGGAGTAGTTTTTATAAAAGTAATACAACCTTTTATGAAAGAAATAATAGCACAAATAGATGATGGAATATTAAAATTTGTAGTATCTATAATAATGTTAGTATTTACAGCAGATGTAATAATATCAATTATAAATGTAAAGAGTATAAAATCAAAACTAAATAAAATAGAAAACTTAAATGCACAAATTAAAGAAAAAGTAGAAGAATTAAAAAACGCCACAGCAGAAAAAGATATAGGAAAGTCCATTATAGATACATTAAAGAAAAAAAGAAACAAAACAATGTTGCATTTATACAAAAATGTATATAGGTTAAAAAAAGCCTTCCCAGCTATTAACAATAAAGAAATTGCTGAAGTATTAAACAAAAAAATAGAAATAGGAAAAATTAAAGAAAAAATAAACAAAAAAATAAAAAAATAATTAAAATATGGGGGAGTTTACATGGTACAAGAAATTTATATAATTGACGATGATGCATCTTCAATAATCATTTTTAGAGAATTATTCAAAAATGATCCAGAATATCGATTCATAAGTGTAACTACAGACCAAATCGATATTGCACTAAAAAACATACCATTTTTAATAGTAATAAATGAAGATGCAATAGATAGGGACACAGTGGAACTTTGTAGAAAAATAAGAAAAGACGAAGACAATAAAATAACGCCAGTAATTGTAGTATCTTCAATTAGCGATAGAGAACACAGATTAAAAATTTTAAGAGAATCTGTAGAATACTACATAAAAAAACCTGTGGACGAACAATATCTATACTACACGGTTAAAAATTTGAACAGATTATTATCTATGAATAGACGCATGAGCCCATTAACGGGGCTACCAGGAAATGTTCAAATTCACTCAGAATTAAAGAAAAGACTATCAAGAAACGAGCAATTCTGCGTGCTATATTTAGACCTAGATAATTTCAAAGCTTACAATGACGTATATGGCTTTGTAAAAGGAGACCAAATAATAGAATTTACTGCAAACACAATTTTAAATTGCCTTCACAAAAGCGGGCTAGAAGAATCATTCTTAGGCCATATCGGTGGAGATGACTTCATAGCGATAGTCCCAGGCTTGTACTGCGAAAAACTATGCCAAAGCATAATTGCAGAATTTGACCATAGCGTATTGAAATACTTCTCTAGGAAAGACATAGAAAAAGGTTACATCGAAGTTGCAAATAGAAAAGGAATAATAGAACAATTCCCACTAACATCTATTTCAATTGGAGCCGTTGTTGTAGACGAGGGGCGCTTTAGCAACATCTTAGAAATAGGAGAAGTAGGTGCCCAAGTAAAACATGCAGCAAAATCTGTAATGGGAAGCAGCTATGCAATAGACCGAAGAAGAGCACACACAAATTAAGTGAACTTTAGTGTTTTTGGGTGTTTTTGGGGACGGAGGAAAAAAACATCTTTTTTGTGTCACAAGGGACGTACCTTTAGGCACAATTTTTTACTATAACCATAGCAGCAATATTTTCTATATTTATAAGTGCAAAATGTGCAAAAAAGGTCTATCACCAGTGGTACAAAAGAGATGATGATAGAATAAGAAAAAATGAAAAGGAGAAGATTTATGAAGTTCATAATAATAACCGGGCCACAAGCAGTCGGAAAGATGACAGTAGGACAAGAATTAGTAAAAATAACAAATTTAAAATTACTACATAATCATCAGACAATAGAAGTATTAACAAAGATATTTGATTATAGCAGGGATTCATTTAGAAAGTTAAATGAAGAGTTTAGAATACTAATATTTGAAGAATTTGCCAAGAGTAATGAAGAAGGCTTAATATTTACTACTACATGGGACTTTGATGATAAAGAAGAATGGGATAGAATTTATAGATACATTCAAATATTTAAAGAAAAAAACGCACAAATTTATATTGTTGAGTTAGAGGCAAATTTAGAGGAAAGATTAAAAAGAAATAAAACAGAAAATAGATTGTTAAATAAACCATCTAAAAGAAATTTAGAATGGAGCGAAAAAGACTTATTAAAATCGGCAAAAAAATATAGATTTAACACAAAAGAAAATGAAATAAAGGAGAAAAATTATCTAAAGATTGATAATACAAATATAGATGCTAAGACTGTTGCAAAAATGATAAAAGAAAAATTTGAATGGTAACTTATTTTAGAATATATAGCAAATTTCAACAAAAATGTGGTATAATAAATAATATAAATAAAGATTGGAGATGAACAATTATGACAATGAAGCAAAAAGAATTATATAATGTAATTGAAAGTTTGCCAGAAGAATTATCAAATAAAGTTTTAGATTATATAGAATATCTTAAATTTTCCTATATGACAAAAGCTCCAGATGATTTAATTATAAAAGATGATAAAGATTTATTAGA
>CALXJQ010000072.1 GCA_944388665.1 uncultured Clostridia bacterium | reverse complement strand
AGCAAAATGCATATCCAATAGTAAATAAAACGCAACCACAATTGCAGCAAATAGTAAAAAAGATGAATAGCAATGCAAACTTACTATTTGGAGTACAATGGGATTTAACACTAAAGTTCTTACAAGAAAAAGGAGGATTAAGTGTAAGTGAAATAAATGATGATTCTACAAGTTGGGGAAATTATTGGAATACAAGTTTTACAATAGATAGAGGACAATATCAAATCTATAATTATTGGAGTAGTACAAATTGGACGAATGCAACCAATGTAAGCAAACCAAGCTTAAACGGTTGGAAACTGACTACTGGAGCAGCTGACCGAAACTGCAAAATGAACATATACGACATAGCTGGAAATGTATTAGAATGGACACTAGAAAGTAATTCATCAAATAATGTAGTCTATCGTGGAGGCCTTGGATACTATGAGGAGGACTTGCCAGCAGGTTACCGTGGCGACGATGAACCGACGAGTGGCTACGACGACGATATTGGAACACGCGCCGCTTTATATGGTGACGGCACGACCCAAGGAGGAGGAAGTACTGAACCTCAAACTGGAGCAATCAAGTTTAGTAACTTACAGTGGGATAGTAGCTATACTACAGCAAGCGTAACTGTAACCAAGACAACAAGTGACACTTTAGAGTTGCAGTATAAAATTAATGATGGAGAATGGAAAACAGTGGATAACGGCTACACGATTACAGGATTGAAGGATGGCGACTTGGTAACTGCATGCTTATACGACGGAAGTAACAGAGGCTATTATGCAACATTGAATGTGCAAGGGGATAGAATAGCACCAACGGCAACAATACAATTCAATGAAACTACAGTAGAGCCAGATGAAGAAATAACAGCAACAGTAACTGTCACAGATAATCAGAGTGGTGTTGCTTCAGCAAAATATGAATTTAATACAGTCAATACGGAAATTGGAACAGATGAAGCGAGCTATACAGGAACAATCAGTGGCGACACAGTAACATTAAGTTCAAGTGAAGCAGGAACGTATTACTTACATGTACTGACGATAGATAGAGCTGGAAACAAGGCAGAAACAATAAGTGAGGCAGTGACAATAGAAAAGCCAGAAACTTCCGCAGAAGAAATAGCAGCTAATCCAACACAATATTATGGACAATATGTAGATTACCAGCCAAGTAATGGAGATACAGAAGTAAAATGGAAGATATTTTATGCAGGAACAAATCCAAATGTTAGTAATGATACAACAAATCGAATCTATTTGATAGCAGATGACTATATATCATCACAATATGCACCAAAAGGAAAAGAAGGAACAGCAATAAATGGAAGTGGATATTATACATGGTTTACTAATGTGATAGGTGATTACAATGGAGCAAGTGATATCAAAAATCCAGTAAAGTCATGGTTAAACTACTTAAATAGTTATCCAAACAGTTCAAATAGTAATATAAAAGCAGTGGCATATATGTTAGATACATCAAATAAAGTATGGGGACAATATAAAGATGCTGAAGGAAAAGCAGAATATGTAATAGGGGGACCAACACTAGATTTATTTTGTGCATCATATAATCAAAAATATCCAGCAGAGACAATAGAATATCAAACATATAATAGTTATGGATATAGAGTAAAATGGTCTAGTGATTCAAGTTATAGCTATTCCATAAGTGGAATACCAACGGACGATTTGTATATAATTGCCAGCACGAGTAAAGCGGATGCAATGTGGTTCGCTAGTCCAGGTGCTCACTTTGACTATGGTGTTCTTGGTGTTATCTCTTATGGATACGGAGACTACGGAGACATATTTACTAGTCGTTACAGTGCTTATGGTGATGCTGATAGTGGTCTTGGCTTACGTCCAGTAGTTTGCTTGAAATCTGATGTTAAACTAAAACAAAAAGACGGTGCTACATTTGAAATAGTTGACTGAGCTAAGACTAGCGCAAAATTATAAAAGGCTATAGAGGAGCCATACGCCCAATAGATATAAAAAAGTGGAGAATTTTCAAAAAGTTCTTCACTTTTTAAATATTAGGATGATTAAAAAAGAGAGTATACTTTTCCATCACGCATAACCCACCCTAAACTGGGCAAACTATATAAAAAAGGGCAAAGCGTGGAGGTGCATTTCCAATGGATTCAATTAATAATCTATCCCAATCTAAAGATATGCTAGAAATTATTTATACAGCAGAAGAGTGTGAAATAGATAAAAGGATAAAGCAAGTAAAAAACAAGTTGGATAATAAAATTAAAGAAATTAATATAGAAGAGCTAATCAATAATGCCCAATGTCAAAGTAAAGATGACTTAAGAAAAGCTTTTGAAACAATGGAAGAGAATTATAGTATTAAAGCGGCAGCCTACATCAAAGAGGCTTTTAAACAGGGATTTATAGATGGGGTAAATTTAATGCTAAACTGCTACAATTCGCATCTCCAGTAAATTATATTTCCTAAATATTAAGACTAGTCAGTAAAAATTTCAGCATCACAATATTACATTAATAAATCTGTAGAAAGCAAAAACATCGCCAAAATCAAAAGTTTTTGCTCAAATTAGCAAAAACTTGACAAAAAGAAATAAAAATTTGATAGTGTAAAATTAATGTAGGCCTACATAATTTTTATCTAAAATATATTAAAAAAACATAGATAATCCTTTAAAATGTGAATTGAAAGAGACGACACAAAAGAAAGGATGATATCTATGTATAAAAAAATTATAACAGAAGAAGAAATAAAATTCAATAATTCAGAGAAAAGATATTTAAATTTGTATGTAGTTTTGGATGCTTAATAGTAAAACTAATCTTAGAAAGTTATGATAAAAAAATAATGAAAGCTAGAGATACGAAGAAATACAGACATATTTGTTTATTAAAAGAACAAAAAATAAATAAAATGTTGAAAGCAATAACATTTAAAGGATTAGAAAAAAAAATGAAAAAATTGCTTACATTTACTTGACACATACACAATCAAAAGTTTAAGAAGAAAAATAGTCAAAAGCAAAAATATATGTTATTTTGATAATACCTTATCACCACTAGTAAAAAATATAGATAAATTTAATTATTGGTTAGAAGCGTTACCATTGTATATGAATGTAGAAAAAGAAGGAGTGATTTTGAGTGAATCATAAGGTATCAGCAGCAGATTAATACTGCAAAATAATTGTTAAAACTTGTTCAAGATTATATTGAAAAAAATTAAGAAAATATAAATCAAATATTATAAAAA
Source organism: uncultured Clostridia bacterium (assembly GCA_944388665.1). GTDB lineage: Bacteria > Bacillota > Clostridia > TANB77 > CAG-508 > CAG-269. Next base: position 3,093 of record CALXJQ010000072.1, on the reverse strand, counting down.
GCTTTAACAATTTTTGGTAAAACACTTGGAAAATATTTAAAAATGTGATATAAATATAAATGAGTGGTGCCCAGGAAACTTTAGAAGCCTTGGGTCATTTTTGATATTAAAAAAAGATAGCACCTATCTATATGTAAATATCAAACATCATAGAGGGCAAAATCAAATTTCAATTCGAAATTAATTGTATTGTAGCTTTTGTAATACTATGTAAATTAATAAAAATCCAAAATAAAGAAAAGAAGATTTTAAACGATAAAAAAGAAATTAATATAGAAGACCTAATCAATAATGCCCAATATCGAAGTAAAGATGAGTTAAGAAACGCTTTTGAAACAATGGAAGAAAATTATAGTATTAAAGCAGCAGCCTACATCAAAGAGGCTTTTAAGCAAGGCTTTATAGATGGGGCAAACTTAATGCTAAACTGTTACGATTCGCATCTCCAGTAAATTATATTTTTTAAATATTAAAATTAATTAGTAGAAATTACAGTGTCACAATGTTACATTATTAAATTAACAAAGAGCAAAAACTTGACAAAAAGAAATAAAAATCATATTTTTAGACGAAATACTTTCAAAAGTTTAAGGCGAAAAAATAGTCAAAAGCAAAAATATATGTTATTTCGATATTACCTTATCACCACTAGTAAAAAATATAGATAAATTTAATTATTGGCTAGAAGCGTTACCATTTTATATGAATGTAGAAAAAGAAGGAGTGGTGTTAAGTGAGTCATAATGTATCATCGGTATAATTAATTACAGTAATTTCTGTAATAACATTTCTTACTGAATTTACTAATTTTTCTAATTGTTTTGCAACCTCGTTACTATAGGACACTTCACCGCATTGTTTACAAACTTCAGAAGGTACATTCTTTATAATGATAATGTAATTATCTAATTCAACCATAAATGTTGTCTTTTTGTGCTCCAATTTTCCCTTACACATAAAACATTCCATAATTACTTTTTCTCCTCTTTGTTTTTATATATTATCATATCTTTAATAAAATCTCTATATCTAATTTCAAGGAAATTTAATTAAAAATAAATGAAAGAAAAGATTAGAAAACAAAAAGCGAATAAAATTCCTAAAAATTACATAAAATAGTAATAAGTCTATTGAAATTTTGATAGATTTATGTTATCATAATGATACAGAAAAATAGTTGCAATTTATTTTGCAAGACAGGTACGACTGTTACAATAACCCAAAGTTTCAAATGAGAAGTAATGGCTCATATCGTTGAGTGGGCAACGTAAAAATTCCCACCGCTAAGTGAGAAATTGAATGGCTCACATTGTTGAATGGGCAACGGAAAAATCGTATGCTAGGGGAGGGCTTATTAATACTGCGGTATAACGGCCAGCCCCTAAAATTTTTAATAAAGGAGGTTGTAGTGAGAGAAATATATAGTAAAAAACAAATTATAGATACACTAAAAAAATGTGCAAATGATTATAAAATGAATCTTGAAAACAAAAAAATTATTTTTATAATCGAAAATAAAGATCAAACATTGTCAAAATTTGAAGTTGCAATGTTTCCAAGAAATTTCAAACATTTTACTGGTCTGGAATTACTGGATAATGGAAGAAAAGTTGATTCGATAGAGTTTTATAAAAGATGTTTAAGAAATAGTATAAATGAAAATAATATAATATTGAAAGATTCTACTAATTACTCTAAGTTAGAAATTCTACCACAACTAATGAATTTAGATAAAACAGCGAAGATGATAGGACAGTATGATAATTCAAAAATATATCTTCAAACTGATAAGATAATTGGCAATATAAATGCATGTATGGGATTTATTAGAGGAACAAAAGAATATATTCCTAATACAGTTTTAAAGGAAGATATAAGAAATATCACAAAAGAAAGAAAAAAAGTAATAGCAATTTTAAAAAAGAAATTACTAGATAATTCATATAGAAAAATTACATATTTAAAAAAGAATTATGATATTTTTAAATTACTAGAATGTAAAAATATAGAAAATTTAATCGACTTCAAAAATTTAACATCAAATAATAAAGAAATTTTAATCAAAATTTTTGATTTCAAAGAAAAATCAGAACATTAGCTCCGTAATTTTATTTTAATATAGTAAATATTACAATTATATTACAAATGTATTATTTTCGTATCATATCTTGACTTAATTCACACAAAAAGATTATAATGTAATTAATTTTAAAGTGAATATTTCATCTGAAAAAAGTAAATAATGAAATAAGAAAAGACGGAGAAAATTGTGATAACAGAAGATGGAGGGAGATATGACGATGAAAATAAGAGAGAGTGAAAAAGATGTAAAAATGGCATCAACCTCTGAAAGCCTTGGCGCTGTAAGAGAGAGAGAGAGAGAGAGAGAGAGCTATATTCTAATGAAATAAAGGGAATAGGCAAAGAGAATTCTGGCTCTAATTTGGCAACTGTAAAAACAGGGGCAAATATAGCTATATGTGCAAAAAGTGCAGATAAAATGCATGTTTTGCAGACACAAGAAGAAGGCAGCAAAAATGCGAAGAATAGAATAAAAGAAAGAGGAGTAACACTAGTAGCGCTCGTAGTTACAATTTTGTTCCCTTATGACGAAAAATTAAAATGTAGTAATAGCAAAGGTTTCCTCCTAACAACAATTTAATAAAAATAAAATTTTCACATATTTAAAAGATGAATTGTAAAAAATAATAATACAACTTCATCTTTTTTTGATTTTATAATGAAAAATTATCCAATAAATGCTATAATATTAAAAAAATCGTTATACATCGGAGGTGAACTTTATGGATATTGAAGAAGAAGTAAAAGAATTAATAGAGAGCCATGGAGAAGGAGATTATTTAGACTTTAAAGAATATGATTATCATAAAGAAAATAAAGAAGAATTAGTAAAAGATATTATAGCATTTGCTAATTCGCATAGTGATAGAAATAAATATATTATAATTGGTGCTATTGAGGAAAATAATGTATGTATAGAAATTAGAGGAATAGATAAAAGTAAAATTAGAGATGAAGCTGAATTTCAACAAATAGTAAATACATATATATATGAAAATTTAATAGTCAATT
>CALXJQ010000071.1 GCA_944388665.1 uncultured Clostridia bacterium | reverse complement strand
GTACTATGAAATTAAATACCAATAAAGCAAAAAATATTTTAATGGTTACAGCATTTCCAACTTATGGAGCCGGAAGTGGAGTACAAGTAACGGCTTTAGCAAAGTCTTATTTAAAAGAAGGTAGAAATGTGTGTATTATTACTGCTAATAATAGAACAGATTTTGATAAAATAGAAGGAGTAAAATATCATATTGTACCATTTAAATCAGAAGAACCAAATCCGGAAAAGATTCCAGGACAATGTGACTTTAATTATCTTATGTTTACAACACATACTGAGAGCACAGCAAACTTTTGGAATGCAGATTTGTCACAGATAAAACAGTATGAGGAAGCTTTTAAAAAAGCTATATATGATGAAGTTAAAAATTTTAAGCCAGATATTATTCATGGACAACATAACTGGATTTCTACTGGAATTGCGACTGAAACAGGAATACCTGTTGTAACCACTATTCATGGGACAGATTTAATGGGATTTGAAAGAAGCAAAAAGGAATTGCAATTAATAAGTGAGCAGCTAAAGACAGAGAAAGATCCTAATAAGATGCAAAAATTAAAAGAAGAAGAACAAAAATACAATTTATATATTGAATACGCTAACAGGGCTGCAATAAATGCTAGGAAAATAATAGTTATATCTGAAGCACAAAAAGAAAAATTTGCAAAATTATTTCCTCTAGCTACAAAGAAAGTAGAACTAGTTGAAAATGGCTATGACCCAGAAAAATTTTATGTAGAAAAAGATTTGTGTCGAGAAGAAATCATTGGAAACTTAGTGTCACAAAATACTAAAGATGGAAAAATAGATTTGGATTATGACAAGCTAGTAGTATTTGTCGGCAAATTCGCGGAATTTAAGGGCATAGATGTATTATTAGATGCTGCAAAAGAATATGAAGAAAAGATGCAAGAAAAGGGTCAAAAAGTAGCAACAATAATCGTGGGTTCCGGACAACTTGAAAATACTTTAAAGCAACAAGCGGAAAATTTGCATTTGAAAAATACACACTTCGTTGGAAGAAAGAATTCAGATGAAGTGAGAAGAATACAAAACCTAGCTGATGTTTCTCTAATACCATCAAGAGACGAGCCATTTGGATTAGTAGTAATAGAAGGTATGGCCTGTGGTCATCCAGTTATAGGCACTAATGCAGGTGGGATTCCTGGAATTTTAAATTCTAATAAACAAGACATAAGTGATAAATCTAAAACTTATGTAACTCCATTAGGAGTTCTTGTGCCAATGAATGATAGTAAAAGCTTAAGCAAAGCAGTTTGCGGAGTTTTGGATGGTAGTATTAAATTTGATAAACAATTTATTGTTGATTATACAAAAAAGAATTATGCACAACCACAAATTACAAAACACATTTTACAGATTTTTGATGATATAGCAAATAAGTGCAAAAGTAAAGTAGATAAAGATAAATAAAAAAATGTAATTATTTATGAAAGGTCATTAAAAAAAATTGCAATTGAGTCTCAAAAGTCCTCGTAAAAACTTGCAAAAACCTTCTAAAAGTCCTCGTAAAAACTTGCATAAATTAAACTTGAGGTCGCAATTTGCGACCTCTAAAACATTTTATATCTCTATCTTAGGCTGATATCGTTCAAGCCACATATTAACCTGGCACAAATAAGCCATAAGCTGAGGCCCGAGTCATCAATTGCCCAAACCAAGGCCTTGTAAAGGCTTTACCATCAGTGCTTAAGATTTCTAAAATATAGTTTCTGTTTAGTAAAGAATTAATTGGAGCATTTTTATCTTTCATAATATCAGTAAGCATTGATTTAACTTTTGCAAGGTAAGTTGGATTATGAGTTTTAGGATAAGGCGATTTTTTTCTATCTACAATTTCACTAGGTAAAAAGTCTCTGCACACATATCTTAATAAGCCTTTTTCTCTGCCGTTTAACGCTTTCATCTCCCAAGGGATATTCCATACATATTGAGCTAATCGATAATCGCAAAAAGGAACTCGCAGTTCAAAGCCACTATACATAGCCATTCTGTCAGAACGATCTAAAAGTGTTTGCATAAACCAATTTAAAGTAAGGTAAGAAATTTTTCGCTTTTCGGCAGTTTCGGCAGAATCGGTAGGTAAAATATCCACTTCATTTAAACTTTCTTTATATCGAAAGTCAATATAATCTTTCAATTTTACCTTCTTTGAAATATCAGTATTTAATAGTTCTTGCCTTTCTGTAATAGCTATAGACCACGGAAATGTATTACTTTCTAAAGCATCCTTTCTGAAAAACCAAGGGTAGCCACCAAAAATTTCATCTGCACACTCGCCAGTTAGTGCAACTGTCATTTCCTTTTTGACATTTTTGCAGAACAAAAGTAGAGAAGAATCAATGTCAGCCATACCAGGCATATCACGTGCAATCATTGCATCTTCTAAGTAAGAAGCTAGCTCTGGCGTGTCAATAACTATTTTGTGATGATTTGTATGCAAATTTTTATTCATAAGGTCAATGTAATAATTATCAGAATTTGGCTGAAAATCGCTTTTAACGAAATTTTTATCATTATCTACATAATCTATAGAATAAGTGTCTAAAGGTGGCATATTTTCTTTTTGATAGTAATCAGCAGCAAATTTTGTAATTATACTTGAGTCTAAGCCTCCAGAAAGAAAAGTGCATAAAGGCACATCAGAGACAAGTTGCCTTGTGATAGCATCATTTAAAAGAAACTTTACCTTTTCACAAGTTTGACCAAGGCTATCAGTATGCTCCTTAGAAATTAATTTCCAATATCTTTCAATATGTAAGCCAGAATGGTTAAAAACAGCAAAATGAGCAGGCTTTATTTCAAAAATGTCCTTAAAAACTGTAGTGCCAGGTGTATGACTAGGTCCAATGCCGGAATAACTCAGAAATTCCTTGTGAATCTAAAACTTTTTCTACTCCGGGATATTCAAAAATTGCTTTTATTTCTGAAGCAAATATCAATGTGTCATTTTTTATCGTATAAAATAATGGTTTAACGCCAAAATGGTCTCTTGCTAAAAATAGTTCTTGCTTTTTGCTATTCCAAATTGCAAAAGCAAAAATTCCATTTAAGTGATGAACAACATCATTACCATAAAAAATATAAGCTTTTAATAAAACTTCTGTATCACAGTGGCCTCTAAAAGAAAAGCCATTTTCTATAAGAGTATTTTTCAGTTCTTTTGTATTATAAATTTGTCCATTGTAGCAAATAACGTAATCGCCATCAGCATAATGCTCAATAAATGGTTGCTTACCATTTTCTGGGTCAATAACTATAAGCCTTCTATGGCCTAAAGCAATATTATTTTTAATGTAAAAACCTTTTTCATCTGGTCCTCTTAAGGCAAGCGTATTATTCATTTTTTCAATAATATTTTTATCATATTGTATTTTTCTCTTTAAATTCAAATAGCCAACAAATCCACACATATTTTACCTCCTGTAATCTAGTATATGCAGGATTTATATAAAAATTAACCTAAATAGCTATTGACAAAATGGAAAAATACTTGTATAATTTTATAGTAATTAATTATAGAGAAAACAAAGATATATAAAACATATCTCAGGTTAGCAAGGAGGGAATAATAATGGCACAACCAAAAAGAAGATGGTCAAAAGCTAGAACACATAGCAGAAGATCAACATGGAAAGTAGAAAAACCAACATTTTCAAGTTGCCCACATTGCCATGAGCCTGTAATGCCACATAGAGTTTGCCCAAACTGTGGATATTACAACGGACAAGAAGTAGTAGCTAAAAAAGAAACTGAAAATGCTTAATTAGAATTTGAAAAAATGTGAGGAGGCTTGGATTTTTACAAGCTTCTTTTTCGTATTAAAATTAAAATATTTAATAATGAAAGCAAATTATGACGAATGTCGTTCGTTATTCAGTGATAGGAGAAAATTGAAATTTTATTGAAAGAGGCGATGTTATGCCAAAAGATACTTTTTATAATTTAAGTGATGAAAAAAGAAAGAAAATAGAAAAAGCATTAGAAAAAGAATTCAGTAGAACCACATTTGAAAAAAGCTCAATAAGTAATATAATTGAGGCAGCTGATATACCTAGAGGAAGTTTTTATCAATATTTTGAAGATAAGGAAGATGCTGAAAAATATATTGTACAAAAATATATTTTAAAAGAAAATGCATTGTTTAAAAAATTTCTAAAAGAAAATAATGGTGATATTTTTAAAATTGCAATCAAAGTTTTTGATTATATTATATCAGAAACTCAAAAGAAAAATAAAAATAATTTATTTGCGAATATACTTCAAGATATGAGAAAAAATAATATAAGTATATTTTCAGAAGAAGATAATAAAGATTTCAAAGAAATAAAAGATGAAATAGACACAAGCATACTTAATATTAAAAACATTAATGATGAAAAATATATTATAAAGATAATCTTTTTAGTAGTTAGAACATCTGCATTTGATGTAATAAGAAAAAAAGCAACAATAGAAGAAGCGAGGGAAGAATTGGAAAAACAAATAGAAATATTAAAAAGAGGAATGAAAAAATAACTTTAACATCTGTACTTTTTTGAAATATTATGTTATATTGTAAATGAAAAATAAAATAAGGAAGGTATAAAAAAATGTGGGAGAAATTTTTAAAAAGATCAGGTTGGACGGATATAATAGTATCATTTTTATTTATAATTTTTGGAATATTACTAATAGCTAGACCAGAATCAATAATGTCAGTAATTTCCATTCTGTTAGGAGCAATTTGCATAGTAATGGGAGTATTACGACTAATAGACTATTTTTCAAATAACAAGCAAGATAACTATTTACTTGCAATAGCTGTTGTAGCAATAATTGCTGGAATAATCATAATGTTTTGTGCAGACATTATATTATCAATATTTCGTATATTAATAGGAATTTGGATAATATACACAGGAATAATGAATTTGCAAACTGTAATCGTATGGAAAGACTACAAATCAAGACTTTGGCTATTAACATTAATATTAGCAATCGCAGTAATAATTGCAGGAATTTATGTTTTAGCTAATCCAGGAGCAGTGCTACAAATTATTGGATGGGTAATTGTTGTATATGGAATAGCTGATATAATAACAAATTGCATCTTTATTAAAAAAGTAGATAATTTTTTAAAATGAACTTTGGGGACGTTCCTTAAAGTTCATTTTTTTTTGCCACTGGGGACGTAGCATTTTGGCATAAATTTTTACATTACAATAAACATAGCTAATATTTCTATTAAATTTATTACATTCCTCGGCTCAATGCGTGGTTTAGCCATTCTAAATATTAAACAAACGAGCCTCTCGCGAGGCGCGCCCTCATTTATTTAATATTAAGAATGGCTACGACCACTCCAATCGCATTCGTCATTGAATAAATTTAATAGAAACACAGCTATGTTTTTTAATATTAATTTCAAAAATTGCCAAAATGCTACGTCTCCAGTGGCAAAAAGTCACATTTATGTAAATCTGACATATAATGTAAGTAGAAGGAGGAAATATTATGTTTAGAAGATGTTATTGTATGAATAATAGCTATAAAAATAATTCGTGTGAATTACAGGATGATATAATGGAAAGCCAATGTAATGATGTAACTTCTTATGAAGATGTAAGTGATGGCTGCAGCTGTGGCTTTGAAGAAGATTACAATGTTTTTCCAGAAAATCCAATGCTTGCACAAAGCTATGTACCTTTTCAATATATGGATAGAACTTTCAAACCAGCTGTTGGTTTGAAGATGGGAACTATTTTCCCAGAGTTAGTAAGTCCTTATGTTCCATGCCAAGGAATGGAAGAGCAAAGGTTTATAGCTGCTAAAAATAAGATAGGAGAGGGGTGTAATCGATAATGCTAGAAGAAAATAGAAATTGTAGTTGCAATTGCAACAATGATGAAGACAATGAAAATATGCAAAATTGTGATATGAGAAGAGAAATGATGCAAGAGATAAGGGCTTTAGAGTTTGCAATAAATGAATTAGCATTATATTTAGACACGCATCCTGAAGATCAAAAGGCACTTTGTTTGCACAGAAAATATTGTAAAAAAGTTAAAGAAGTAAAAGATAAATATCAGAAAGTCTATGGGCCTCTTACTATTAATTTCCCTTGTAATAAGTGGAGATGGTTGGAAGAACCATGGCCATGGGAAAGGGGGAATTACTAATGTGGACTTACAATAAAATGCTACAATATCCAATCAATATAAAGTGCACTGATCCTAAACTTGCAAAAGTTATAATATCTCAATATGGTGGTCCTGATGGAGAGCTTGCCGCTTCTTTAAGGTATTTATCTCAAAGATTTGGAATGCCAGACCAAAAGTCTAAAGCTGTTTTGAACGATATAGGTACTGAAGAAT
>CALXJQ010000070.1 GCA_944388665.1 uncultured Clostridia bacterium | reverse complement strand
GGTAGCCCTTTGGAGATAATTAATAAAGGAGATACTATAGATAAATGGTCTAATGCTGCTGCGGGTCCTACTGATGATTTCTTTAATTTTAGAGTAGAAGACTTTATGTATTGGTTAAGAGGCGGAAGCGGTAACAGAATAAAAACTTCTAATAGTGGTAAAGCTGATTATAAACTGCCAGGGGTATATTGTTGTGAAGCTACGGGAGATGGTGAAAGTGGAAGTAGAACAGGCTATTTCCCACATGCAGTAGTCGATTTAATGCCTGATGGAATTGCAAGAATAGTTACACTTCACGCAGGAGGAAAGTATCAAACAGCAACAACTAGTTTATCTTCAAATCCAGCCCAATTCCCATATATACAATACATGGCTTATGCAGCTATAAAGGCTAAAAATAATCAATCATGGAAGCGAAAATTATTAGCAATTGCTGAGCAAAACCGTCGTAACGGATTTTGGAAATTTAAAGGTTTTACATCAGATACAACAATAGACATGAGTAGTCCATGGGAAGCATCTACGTTATATACGGGAGATAAGGCATTGCAAAATGAACTAAAACAAAGTATGAACAAAACTTATAGGGCAAGATTTATATGGCTTACAGCAGACGGAACAGGCCAGGATATGTTTATGTTTGCAGCTAAAGAGATGGCTCCACCAACACCATCTACACCAGATGATGGAAAAGGAAGTTTAAAAATTATTAAAGTTGATGCAAATAATACATCAAAAAAATTAGCAAATGTTGTGTTTACTGTAAGAAACGTAGATACCGGAAAAACATGGACTATTACAACTAACTCAAATGGAGAGGCAACTTTAACTGATTTAGACCCAGGTTCTTATGCAATAAAAGAAGTTTCTAATCCAGATAGCTCTTATGAAATAAATACTGCAGAAACGGTGGTTGTTATAAATAAGGGAGATACTAAAACTATAACAGTAACAATAAAAAATTCACAAAAGAGGACAGAGCCACCAGAGCAAACAGAGCCACCAGAGGAAACAGAACCGCCAGATGATGAAGAAGATGTACCTAAGGATTTGATAATAGAAAAAGTAAATCAAGATGATCATAATATTAAATTAAAAGGTGTAGAATTTACATATAGATATCAACCTGAAGAAGGAGCTTCATGGGAGACAGCTACAGCAATTACAGATAGTAATGGTAGGGTAACTCTTACAGGAGCATATAATGGAATATATTATGTAACAGAGATAAATAATCCATATTATGGATATATTGTTGATAGCACAGAAAAGGAGATTTCTAGTGATGGAGGTATTTACACTTGGGAAAATAAACAACAATATACTAAACTATGTGGATATGTATGGTTAGATTTAGATGAGGGTAAACAAACTGCGAGAGATGATTTCTATACAAATCCACCAGACAAAAGGATAAATGGCATACCTGTAAGACTTATGAAAGGTACTACGGTAGTTAAGGAAACTACTACATCACAAAATAATGAAAGTATAATGAAAGATAATGCGGGATTAGGGTCATATTTATTTGAAGATGTAAATACTGATGAACTTAATGCTGGTGCATATCACATAGAGTTTGATTATAATGGCATGAAATATACTAATGTAATTCCTCATTTAGATGCAGATAATGGCTCAAAAGCTATAGAAGGCGATGATGCAAGAGATAAATTCAATGATAAATTTAAAGTGATAGAAGGTGATGGATATAATAATCCAGATACAGGTTATGCAAAAGACGAAGTTGGAGGTAGTGGAAAAATTAAGTTACCTTATGATATATCCGAACCTCACAAAGCAAAGTTCTTAACTGCAGATTATTCAAGTGGTGAAGTAAAAGATTATGACGAGAATGGAAATGAAATCGATGGAATAAATAAAGATTATGCTGTAACTGCAAGTACTGAAGAAGCAGGATATAAAATACCATTTAAATGGGGAGATGAAATTGTTAGGCACAACAATTTAGGTATATGTGAAAGACAACAACCGGATTTGGCATTAGCTAAAGATATACAAAATGTGCTTGTAGGTATAAATGGATATAATCATGTATATAATTATGCGGATAGATTTAATGATGGTTCTATTGAACAAGGATATAATGATGTAGGAGTCAAGTTTGGAAGTAAATTTGGTGGAAGTCAAACTTATTCAAGAGCTATTTATGAATCTGACTATAAAGACCCAACAGATGGTCCTGTAGAAAATGATGAACTAGAGGTATATATTACTTATATGATAAATATACGTAATCAAGCAACTGATTTAACTTCTACAGTTAATCAAATAGTTGAGTATTATGATCCAAGATATGAAGCTATTGAAGCAGGAACATCTTGTGATACTGATACGGGGGAATTAGGTGGAACAGATGGAGTACAGATACAAGAAGAAGCTGCAGATAATGGCTATAAGAAAGCAATAATTACATGCAATTTGACTATTAATCCAGAAGACGAAGAAAATATTTTTGTTAGACTAAAACTTAGTCGTGAAAATGTAGAAGATATTATTGAACCTGTAGGGCAGGGAGATTTGTTGCCAAATATAGCAGAAATTTATAGCTATAGTACTATAAAAGATGGTAAACCTTATGCTGGAGTTGATGTAGACTCTAACCCTGGAGATAGCAAGCCAGCTGCAACGGCAGATGATAGATATGAAGACGATATAGACGTAAGTCCAGCTATGAGATTAGTTAGAGGAGGAAATAGAGCTTTAAGTGGATATGTATTTGTAGATAGAGATGGAATAGGGCCAATTGATATAGCTTCAAGCAAAGAAAGATTAGGTAATGGAATACGAGATGATGGAGAACCAACAGACCCAAGGGTTAATGGAGTTAAAGTCACAATGTATGTACAAGGAGATGGAACGAATGCTCAGGGACTGCCTAATTTAGGTGATGAAGCTAAAGTATGGAATACCAATAATAAAAAATGGGATTCTGCTTCCACAACTACTGATTCAAATGGCTACTTCGAATTCAATGGATATATCCCTAATAAGTATGTAATTATTTATACTTGGGGAGGTCAGACTTATATACTAGATGGAAATCAATATACAATAAATGTATATGACTATAAAAGTACAATTTATAGTACAGGAGATAGGACAAGTAGCAGGTTTGACGCTAATTCATCTAATCCTTATTGGTACAAGGATGAAACTATTTGTTATTCAGATGCTATAGATGATTGGAACGCAAGAAAAGATTTAGATAAAAAATTAATTGACTTAACTTATCAGAGTCAAAATGCTTTAAGGGCAACTATGAACGCTGACCAGATGACTTCTTCAACATTAGGAATGGATATGGGTATAGAGCTACAAGACTTATATGGAAGTGAAAATGATAATGGAGAGAGAGATATTGAAACTAACAGTTCACAAACAGATTTCGAAATACCTAAATATGTTAGTGAAAATATTGACTTTGGTATAGTTAGAAGACCAAAGCAAGACATGACATTAAGAAAAATGATAAGTCACTTTACGGTTCAACTAGCAAATGGACAAGTTATTGCTAATGTGAACGTGACAGAAAATCCAGATGGAACAAGGGAGTTTAGTGGTGTCGCAAATAATGTAATCTATTTACAACCAACAGTAGGTCAATTACCAGCAAATGGATTAATAAGGCTAGAATTAGATAATGAATTAATACAGTCGGCGCAAGTTACAGTAACTTATGAATATAAAGCTACAAATACAAGCGAAACAGATCGCACAAGTTATGAGTATTATGCTTATGCTAGTCAAACGGGAAATTATGTGCAATTGCTTCCTACGAATATTATAGATCACTTGGACAAAGATTGGTCTTTTGAAAGTGATGCAGTAGCAATAAGTAATGATGGCAGCGAAAAGACACCAAATAGTTGGTGGAAGGTTACTTCTTTACAAGATGCAAATTCATTTATCAACAATAAAATATATGGATATACTTCAAATGGAGTAGTTCAAGGTGTAAGTGATGAAATTAATATCAATGACTTATCAAATAAAGAAACTGTATTAAATACAATTGCTAAAGACGCAGGTGGAGAAAATGAAAATTTACACTACTTAGATCCAGGAGATGAAGCACTTGGAAAGGAAGCGGGTTATGCGACTACTAGATTAGTGGTATTTAAGAAGTTAACCACGACAGATGAAATTGAACTTAATAATGAGGCGGAAATTATAAATGTCACAAGAAATGATACTGGAGATGGCTCAAATGGTTCACTATTGCAACATGACCCGGGAGACTATGTACCACATAATGTAAGCAAAGAAGATATGGCGTTTAGAGTTGAACATGATGATTCAACAGCAGAAACAGTAATAATTACACCAAATACAGGTGCAAACCTAGGATTTATAGTTCCACTAACAGTATTAATAATTTCTTCATTAGGAATATTAGTGGCAGGTATAATTTTAATAAAGAAAAAAGTCTTAGGTAATTAGAAAAGTCCTTGGGGAAATCCCCAAGGTTTTTTCTTTTCAAAATTTTGCCCATATATTGCTTTTTTCGATTTTTTGTAATAAAATAAAAATGGTAAAATCAAAAAAATTAAAACAAAAAAAACTTACATATCAAAAAATGTAAATGAATTTTATAGATTAGGTTACCAAAAAAGACAAAAACCACGAAGGACAAGTAGTAAAATAGGCTTAAATAGTCAAGAAGAGGGTGGTAAGGATGTTACAAAATATGAGCGGAGAAGCAATAAATACTAAAAATAGAGCAGCTGAAAAGCTAGGAAAATTAGGAAAGTTAAATATTTTCTCAAATGTATTTTCAAAACAATACATACTTTTATACATAATATCATTTTTATTATCATTGGTAAGTATAAATGGAGAGTTTTCAATATTTAGCATTAGTATTTTAGGGGCTTGCATCGCAACGTCAGTACCTGCATTGGGAGTAGTTGCGCTTTCATTAGTGGGTAATATAATTAAATTTGGTGTAGGTGGAGCATTAGGCTACATACTAACATCATTAGTATTAATAGCAACATTATTCTTAATAAAGCCTGTTTATAATGAAGGCGAAAGAAACGAAAAGATAAAAATAGGCAAAAATATATTTATAGCTACATTCATAATACAAATAGTAAAATTGGCAATGTCAACTTTTACAATATATGATATGTTAACAAGCATTACAATTTCAATAATAGCACTTGTATTTTACAAAATATTTGTAAATTCATTAGTAGTAGTGCAAAATATAACAGCAAGAAGAGCATTTTCAATAGAAGAGCTAATAGGTGCTAGCCTATTACTTGCAATAGCAGTAACAGCATTTGGAGACCTTAATGTATGGGGCATAGAAATAAAAAATGTACTAAGCATATTAATTGTTATGGTTTTAGGCTGGAAAAATGGCATATTAGTTGGGACAACCTCAGGTGTTACAATTGGTGTAACTTTAGGCGTAATTACTAGTTCAGAGCCAATAATGATTGCAGCTTATGCAATTTCTGGTTTACTTGCAGGCATTTTTGGCAGGTTTGGAAAAGTAGGAGTAGTTGTTGGCTTTGCATTGGGCAATGTGCTATTGGCATACATCTCAAATGGCTACACAGTAGAGTTAATCCATTTTAAAGAAATTTTAATAGCATTTATAGCGTTACTTGCAGTCCCAAATAACTTTAAAATAGACCTAGAAGAATTTGTGGGCACTGAAAAATTTTTGCCTCCTATTCCAGATAGGGCATTAAATAAAAGCAAGGCTATGGCTGAGAACTTGTCAAATGTCTCAGAGGCAATTCAAGACATGGCAAAGCCTTTGGAGTCTAAAGAAAGTGAAGAGGAAAATAATAATAAGCAAATATTTATTACGGAATTGCTAAATAGCTTAGAGCCATATAAAGATAATATGTTATACGAAGATGTTGCAAAGCCAGACGGCAAAATTGTTGACGAAATTTTTAAATTTTTAATTGACAAGCAAGAAATCACGAGAGATGCATTGTTAAGCATTTTTGCAAAGTGTAATAGCTTTATAATCAGCACAGGTGACAACAAAATAAGCGATAGATTAGATGAAGATATTACTCAGATGATTAGAATAATCAATATTTCATATAAAGTTAGTAAAAATGATTTTATATGGAGAAAAAAAGTTGCGGAAAATAAAAAGACGATGAACAAGCAACTAAGTGAGGTATCAAAAGCCATTCAAAAGATGGCCAAAGACATTGAGGAAGATACTAAAAATGAGGCTAAATACAATAAGCAAAAAACAGAAATAATAAAATTGATTAAGGCAAAAGAAATTGAAATTGAAGACATTGGAATCAAAAAAGATGGCAGATTTATGGTTGAAATTTACCTAAATGAAATTTTAGAAACCGCAAAAATAGAAGCAATTGAAAAGATTTTAACTCAAGTTCTAGGGGAGCCTATAGTTTTAAATGATGAAGCAAGCGT
>CALXJQ010000069.1 GCA_944388665.1 uncultured Clostridia bacterium | reverse complement strand
GATGAAAAGCAAAATATCTCAAACACTACTAAAAAAATTTTAACACCCAAAAATGACGTAGTCTTCTCTGCCCTATTCTCTGCCAAAAACGAAAATTTAGTCAAAAGCTTTATCTCAAGTATATTAAATCAAGATATTTCAGAAATTGATATGGATAAATCTACACACCTTATCAAGAATTTCATACATAATAAACTAGGCATCCTTGATTTAAGAGTTAAATTAGACAACAAAATATATTGCAATGTAGAAGTACAACTTAATGATGAAGGAAATATGCCAGAAAGAATGCTGTATTATTGGTCAAGGCTTTTCGGTAATCAATTAAAATCTGGCAATCCTTATGACAAATTGCAAAAGACCATCAGCGTAGGTATTTTTGACTTTGAATTAGATAACTTAAAAAATCTCCCTGGTTATTGTAGCAAATGGAAGATAATAGACGATGAGGGCAGAAAAATCATATTGACAGACCTATTTGAATTGTATATAATTTGCTTACCAAGACTGAGAAAATATAGCAAAGAAAAAATTTTGAAAGATAAATTAGCACAATGGATGTTATTTATTGATGACCCTAAAAGTGCGGAGGTGAAGGAGATTATGGAATCAAATAGTGATATTAAACAAGCTGTTCAAACATTAGAAGAAATTAACGATGATGAAGAAATACAAAGACTAGCTGAATTGCGTGAAAAAGCGGAACGAGATGAAGCCTCAGCAATGTCATTTGCTAGAAACCAGGGCCTTCAGGAAGGCTTAAAGGAAGGCGAGGCTCGTGGTGAAAAATCTCGGAATACAAAAAGGTGCCAAACAAAAACAGATTGAAATTGCCAAAAAAATGCTTGAAAATAAAATAGACATAGACACCATAATAAAATTAACTGGACTAGCAAGAGAAGAAATAGAAAAATTATTAAATTAAAATCCTGGGGACGCACTTTAATAACATAAATGTGTCAAAACAGTACGTCCTCAATTATAAACTTTTATAATTTAAGTATAATTTTAAATTTTAATCATTATCTCATATAATTAAAAATTTAACTTTAATTGAAAATTTTAATTCAATTGTATTCATTTTCACTCTAATTTGTTAGCCAAAAATTTGAAAGGAGGCATGCTTGTGCCAAAAAATAAAAAAGATTACACAAAAGAAAATCAAACAATATTAACTACGAAAGATGAAAAGCAAAATATCTCAAACGCTACTAAAAAAATTCTAACTCCTAAAAATGACGTAGTCTTCTCTGCCCTATTTTCTGCCAAGAACGAAAATTTAGTCAAAAGCTTTATCTCAAGCATATTAAATCAAGATATTTCAGAAATCGATATGGATAAATCTACTCATCTTATTAAAAACTTTATTCATGATAAATTAGGTATTCTTGATTTAAGAGTCAAATTGGACAATAAAGTATACTGTAATGTAGAAGTACAGATGAATGATGAAGGTAATATGACAGAAAGAATGCTGTATTACTGGGCAAAGCTATATGACGGGCAAATTCAATCTGGTAGCAAATACAAAGATTTGGAAAAAACTATTAGCGTTGGGATACTTAACTTTGAATTAGATAATTTAAAAAATTTGCCTGGTTATTGTAGTAAATGGAAGATAATAGACGAAAACGGTAGAAAAGTAATATTGACAGACTTATTTGAGTTAATTATAATTGAATTACCAAAACTTGCAAAATGTGGAATCGACGAAATCAAAAAGGATAAATTAGCACAATGGATGCTATTCATAAACAATCCAGAAAGTGTAGAGGTGAAGGAGATTATGGAAGAAAACAGGGATATTAAGCAGGCAGTAGAAACACTTGAAGAAATTAGTGATGATAAAGAAATGAGGAGACTCGCCGAATTGCGTGAAAAAGCAAAGTTAGATGAAATATCTTGGACTTATAATGCAGAACAGAGAGGCATAAAAAAAGGCGAGGCTCGTGGCAGACAGGAGGGCCTAAAAGAAGGCGAAAAATCTCGGAATGCAAAAAGGTGCCAAGCAAAAACAGATTGAAATTGCCAAGAAAATGCTTGAAAATAAAATGGACATAGACACCATAATAGAATTAACTGGACTAGCACGAGAAGAAATAGAAAAATTATTAAATTAAAATTCTGAGGGCGCACCTTAATAACATAAATGTGTCAAAACAGTACGTCCTCAATTATAAATTTTTATAAATAAAGTATAATTTTAAATTTTAATTATTATTTTATCCAATATAATTTAAAATCACACGATTAAATTATATTATTTATCAATTTTAGAATTGAGAGAAGTTTTTTTCAAAAATATTAATTTTTAAAATATCTTTTTCCTAAAAATTTAACTTTAACTGAAAATTTTAATTCAATTTTATCCATTTTTACTCTAATTGTTAGCCAATAAATTGAAAG
Source organism: uncultured Clostridia bacterium (assembly GCA_944388665.1). Taxonomy (GTDB): domain Bacteria; phylum Bacillota; class Clostridia; order TANB77; family CAG-508; genus CAG-269. The sequence goes on along the minus strand of CALXJQ010000069.1, from coordinate 4,227 downwards.
GAGGCATGCTTGTGCCAAAAAATAAAAAAGATTACACAAAAGAAAATCAAACAATATTAACTACGAAAGATGAAAAGCAAAATATCTCAAACGCTACTAAAAAAATTCTAACTCCTAAAAATGACGTAGTCTTCTCTGCCCTATTCTCTGCCAAGAACGAAAATTTAGTCAAAAGCTTTATCTCAAGTATATTAAATCAAAATATTTCAGAAATTGATATGGATAAATCTACACACCTTATCAAAAATTTCATACATAATAAACTAGGCATTCTTGACTTGAGAGTTAAGCTAAACAACAAAATGTACTGCAATGTGGAAGTGCAACTAAACAATGAAGGAAATATGCCAGAAAGAATGCTGTATTATTGGTCTAGGTTGTTTAGTAGTCAGCTAAAAGCAGGCAAAGATTATGGAGAATTGCAAAAGACTATTAGCGTAGGTATTTTTGACTTTGAATTAGATAATTTGAAAAATCTCCCTGGTTATTGTAGCAAATGGAAGATAATAGACGATGAGGGCAGAAAAATCATATTGACAGACCTATTTGAATTGTATATAATTTGCTTACCAAGACTGAGAAAATATAGCAAAGAGAAAATTTTGAAAGATAAATTAGCACAATGGATGTTATTTATTGATGACCCCAGAAGTGCGGAGGTGAAGGAGATTATGGAATCAAATAGTGATATTAAACAAGCTGTACAAACACTAGAAGAAATTAACGATGATGAAGAAATACAAAGACTAGCTGAATTGCGTGAAAAAGCTGAACGAGACGAAGCCTCAGCAATGTCATTTGCTAGAAACCAGGGCCTTCAGGAAGGCGAAAAAGCCCGGAATGCAAAAAGGCGCTAAACAAAAACAAATTGAAATTGCCAAAAAAATGCTTGAAAATAAAATAGACATAGACACCATAATAAAATTAACTGGACTAGCACGAGAAGAAATAGAAAAATTATTAAATTAAAATTCTGAGGGCGCACCTTAATAACATATAAATTAAAATTTTGGGGACGCACTTTAATAACAAAAATGTGCCAAAACAGTACGTCCTCAACAATGTCATTTAAGATATGAAAAAAGCTCCAACCTAGAATATAAAATATAAAGAGTATATAAAATAATTTGTGAAATGTTTTACACTTTAGCTTTTCGATATACTCGATAGTACTTTATTTTTCGATGGTTAGAGCCTTTTGGTAAAAAGTAATATGTTTGCACATTACTAAAAATAGTACTAAACTGAACTCCCTTTCAAATCTTTTAAAAAGCTTACTAGCAAGTTCAATTATCTATTTTTATTTTATAACTAGATGTTGCCATCTAATTAATGGATATGGTTTGTTTCTATCTAAAACTTCTCTTATTCTACACGTAGTAGAGATAACCACAGTTTTTTAGAAGCTAGGGGACGGAAGCCCGGATTGTTGTTGTTATAGTTGTTGTTGTTCACGTTGCCGTTATAGTTAACATTCATCACGTTGTTGTTGTTGTTGGCAGACGGACTAGCGAGCCACATTCAACCATACCCGCATATTTTTTATGATTGCAATTGTTTTATCCATCCTGTTGTGTATTTTACTATGTCGTCCATTTTATTGCCAAATTTATAGTATTTCTTTTCTGTTATAATATGTTTATCATAAGACAAATTTAATAAAAAGTCAACTATTTTTATTTTCGCCAACATTTTTAGTAAGAGCTTTTTTTTATACTCTATATCTGTTGCGACATTTGCCTCATACGATAATTCTAAAATATCATACGAATTCATTCGTATTCTATTTTTTAGTTCTATGTCTTTTTTAGGAAAATTGTCCATATATTTGTCTATCATAATTATGAGCTCTCTGATGAATTGTATTATTTTGAATTTTTCAACTTTCATACACGATTTTCTCTATCTTTTCTATTTTTTCAGATAGCCTTTCGTCTTCTATTTGATCCATTAGCTTATTTGTGATGTTTTCAAGTTTCTTGCTTGTTTTAACATATTTGTTAGCCTTTTTATAAAGAGCATCATACGTATTCAAATTTTTGTTATCTACTTTATCATCAACATCATAATTATTTCTAGTATCTATTGTCATATAATTTATCTTTTTTTCTTCCAATTTTGCCATAACTTTTGGCAATGCTTTTTTTGGAAAACCACATAGTGGTATATCATTTTCTACTTTGTTCATTTTATAATGAAATAAATAATTTGTTATATATGCATCTTTGCCGTAAGTATTATAAAATGAACCATATTTGAAACATATTAAAAATTTTGGATGTATTTCTTTTATGTTTCTTGCCATATTTATTACACTCATATTATATTATACTCCTTCCTATAATATTGTGAGGTAATAATACAATACACTTTTTTCAAAAATTTTTCGAATGCTGACAGACGCAGGGCCTGTCAAGCATTCTTTATCTTCCTTTTTATTGGACTCTACTTGAGCTTATATGAGCCATCCGCTTGCTGCTCTAACTGGACTCCAGATTTTAGACAAACTAGGGGACGGAAGCCCGGATCGTAGTTGCTATAGTCGCTGGGGTCAACGTTGCCGTAAGAGTCAACATCCATCACGTTGCGGTTGCTGCTGGCAGACGGACTAGCGAGCCACATCGCGTAAGCCTTGCTTGTGCTACTGATTACGTACAAACTGTCGTTTGTTGGTAGGCCACTTATAGAATAGCCATAGCTTCCATCTGTTGACCATTTTACTTGATATCCAGAACTGCTTGATTGATATTGTATTTGCTTACTTGGATATTTTTGATTGTATGATGCACAGAATAAGTCTAGCGTTGGTCCTCCTATTGCATATTCTGCCTTTCCTGAGTTATCTGTAAATGTACTCCATACGTTTGTATCTAACATATATGCTACTGCTTTCATATTATTATACGTACTATTTGGATAACTATTCAAATAACTTAGCCATGGCTTTACTAGACTATTTGTTATATCACTTGATCCACTGTAATCCCTTATTACATTATCAAATGACAATCTATAATCTGTATTTACATATATTGATGAGCCTCCCTTGCCTTTTGGTGCATATTGTGATGATATATAGTCATCTGCTATTAGATAGATATGCTCTGTATCTGCATAGAATATCTTCCATTTTACATTTGCACCATTCTTTGGCTTATAATCTACTTCTCCTGCATAGTATTTAGTAGGATTTTGTACTATATCCTCTGCTGTTTCTCCAGCTGATTGAATTGTTATAGCTTCACTTATTGTCTCAGTTTTATTTCCAGCTCTATCTATTGTTAATACATGTAAGTAATATGTTCCTTCTTCACTTGCACTTACTGTTACTGTGTTTCCGTTTATTGTTCCTGTATAGCTTGCTTCTTCTTCTCCAACATTTCCACTGTTTGTATTAAAAATATATTTCCCTGAAGCTACACCACTTTCATCATCTGTTTGCGTTACTGTTGCTGTTATTTGTGCATCTACATCTGCTGTGTTTTCTGTAAATTGTATTGTTGCACTTGGTTTTACATTGTCTTGTATATTCTGAGTTGCTGGGTTTCCACCATTTGTTCCATCCCATAGTCTTGCATATACTACACTGCCATGTGTTAGGTTTGAAATTGTACCTCCGTTATTTATTATTTGGTAAGCATCTTCACTTAAGCTTCCGCCACTTGCTACTACCTGATATTGTATTTGCAAGCTTTCGTCTACTCCTGCTCCTTTACTTACTGTTATACTTGCTGTTCCTTGGCTTGGATTCCAGTTTACATTGCTCCATATTATGCTTCCTGTTTGGCCATCTCCTGCATCTGGCACTGTTCCTGTTGTTATTGTTATGGTTCCTGTTCCTGGATTCTCTGCTATATCGCTTGTTTTTACTTGTATATCATAACTTACATTTTGCTTTAATCCAGTAAATGTATGGCTTGCTTCTGTACTTTGCCCACCATCTGGTGTTGATGGGTAATCTTGTGTTGTACTTTCTTTGATGTAATATTCATAAATTGGCTGGGCTGGCATTCCACTTTCTGCATCATTTGCATTTACATTTACTGTTATGCTATTTGTTGTGACTGTTCCTTTTGTTACGCTTACAGTTGGCCCTGTTGTATCACTTATTGTTATTACTTTATCTGTTCCATCTCTTGTTCCATCTGTTAAGTGAATATAAATTTTGTCTCCATTTACTAAGTTGCTTATTGCAGTTCCTTCCAATCTTGTGTACTCTCCACTGTC
>CALXJQ010000068.1 GCA_944388665.1 uncultured Clostridia bacterium | reverse complement strand
GAAAACACAGCAGATGTAGATGCACAAATAACAGCAACAGTAACGCAAACAGATGATGAAAGTGGTGTAGCTTCAGGAAAATACATCTTTAATACAGTAAGTGGAAATATAGGAACAGACGAAGCAAGCTACACAGGCACAATCACTGGAACAACAATAACAGTAAGTGCAAGTGCAGAAGGAACATACTACTTACATGTACTAACAATAGATAGAGCTGGAAATAAGAAAGAGACAATAAGTGGAGCTGTAACGATAAAATCATCTGTACCAGGAGATGTAGAAGGAATGACACAAACAGGCGGAGACGAAGGTACAGGAATAGTAGCAACAGATAACAAAAACAATGAATGGGTATGGGTAGAAGTACCAAAGAGCATTTATACAACAGCCAAAAGTGATACAGATTACACTAATATCTATAATGATATGAAAACATACACAAATAGCTATAAAAATAATAGTTATACAGATACGTATATAAGTAACAATGGAAACTTTAGTAATTCAACAGCATATAACAACGAAAAGAACAGAATGTTAAAGAGCGTGTATGACAACGGAGGATTCTGGATAAGTAGGTATGAAATAGGGACAACAAATGCAAGCCAGGCAGTGTCAAGTAATACAACGAGTGTAACAACCCCAGTAAGCCAGCAAAATGCATACCCAATAGTAAATAAAACACAGCCACAATCACAGCAAATAGTAAGAAAAATGAACAGTCAAGCAAACTTACTATTTGGAGTACAATGGGATTTAACGCTAAAATTCTTGGAAGTTAAAGGAGGATTAAGTGTGAGCCAATTAAATAGTGACTCAACAAGTTGGGGAAATTACTATAATGCAAGCTTCACAATAAATAGAGGACAATACCAAACAAGTTGGAGTAGTACAAGTTGGACAAATGCGAGTGGTACTACTAAACCAAGCTCAAGCAGTTGGAAGCTAACCACAGGAGCAGCTGACCGAAACCGCAAGATGAACATCTACGACCTAGCCGGCAACGTGTGGGAATGGACGTTAGAGAGCAACTCTTTGAGTTACGTGGTCTTTCGTGGAGGCGTTGGCGACTACAACGGCAACTACTATCCAGCTGGCTACCGCAACAACTACACTACGAGCAATTACAACGACTACATCGGGTTGCGTGCGGCTTTATACTAGTAGGACTGGACGCTGTGAAAACCGAAACTCCCTCAAGTGCTCAAAGTAGTTTACTGGCAGGAACTAGAACTTGTGGGGAAGAAAAACCAACCCCCGAGGGTTGAAAAAATATAAACAAAAGGTGCAAAACATAAATTCTGTTATCTCGCAAATGGCTGCTTGTAGCCATTTGCGGAAAAAATTTAAAAACTCTCCATATTGTATTTGTATCTACAGATGGAGGTAAAATGGATAAGAAAGAAGAAAAAGAAACAAGATTGACGCTTATACCAAAGTCAGAGCAGTACATAGAATATATGTTACAAGTAATTTTCAAATTACCACGCGTGGAAAAATTTAGTATTGGCAATGAATACAAATCAGGAATGTATCAATTAATGAGAGATATTATGATGATAACTAAAATAGACAAAAGGGAAATTTTGTATTATCTCAATAGAATTGATGCAAATCTAAATACGCAGAGAATTTATTTGAGAATAATGAAAAAAAACAGATGGATTGATGAAAAAAAGTTCAATGTAGCAATGGGAAAAGTTTATGAAATTGGAAAAATATTAGGAGGGCTAATAAAATATTATGCCAAAGACAGTAAGAAATGTTTATGACAAATATTTAATTTATTTTTATGTAACAGAGCCTAAACTAAGGAAAATAGAAAAATCAAGATATATGGATAGAATAGTTCATACTTGGTTAGTAGAAAACTTTTTGAAGCCCGCTTTTGTGCCACAGTTTATTCCAAATTCTTATGCTTGCTTAGTAGATAGAGGAATGCATAAAGGTGCATTATTTATATGCACAGAAGCGAGAAAAAGGGCTAGAAATTGGCAATTATACCTCTCAGATGTTTGCCAATATTTATCTAAATGAAGTTGACCAATTTATCAAGCATAAGCTACATATTAAATTTTACTGTAGATATTTAGATGATAGTGTATTAATGGTAAAAACCAAGAAAGAAGCCAGGGAAGCGTGGAAACAAATAGCAGATTTTTTGGATAAGAATCTTGAATTAAAATTAAATAAGAAAACGCAAATTTTTAAAGGAAAGCAAGGAGTTAATTTTTGTGGATATAAAATAAACGAATACAGAATGAAATTAAGGGATAAAGGGAAGCGCAAATTAAAGAAAAAAGTAAAATATTTAAAGTATGAAATTAGAAAAGGCAATATGTCTAGCAGAGATGCTCAAAGATTTTTAGCAGGACATCTTGGTTATATAAAATATGCCGATGCACATACTTTACTAAGTAAATTATTTTACAATCCATAAAAATACAATAGGGGCAAATCAATAGAGAGCAACTCTTCGAGTAACGTGGTCTATCGTGGAGGCAATGGCAACAACAACGGCAACAACAATCCAGCTGGCAACCGCAACAACAACAATACGAGCAATTACAACAACAACATCGGGTTGCGTGCGGCTCTAATATCATTCTCGATTATGTTTTCTAAGGAAAGCATACAATGAGGTATTAGATATTAAAGGGATTTGCTCCTTCCGTTAAGTATCAAGGCGTGAGCAATTTAATATAGCAATAATATAATAAAAAGTTTAGATTTAAAATGATAAAGTACTTAATGGTAAAAATGAATCAGCAAAATATGTATTAGTAAAAATTGTTGATAATTATTAGTATAAGGAATATTGACTTAACTAACAATATGAAGCAATTTTCGAATATACTTATTAGCGCATAAAATTGAGTATTTTAGGAATCTACCTAAAATGCTCAGTTATGTTTTATGGCTTAAAAATGGCTAGAAAACATATACGTTTTCTAACTGAAAAGGTTTATAGGTAAAACCTTAACGAAAAACCTAAATATTATTATATAAGGAAAAGATAAAAATGAATTTATGTTTTCTCATTGGAAAAATAATTAGTGACGTAGATTTTGAGTTTATATTACAAAGCAAACAAATTTCAGTTGCACTCTTCAAAGTGCAGCTACAAAACAATTCAGTCATCGAAGTAAAGGGTTTCCTAGACATTGCAGATAAGTGTTATAGTCAATTTCACAAAAATGATATTGTCTTCATACAAGGCAAAGTAGAAACAGATGCAAGCGTAATGATAAATAAAATAAAAAAATTGCCACAAGGGACGCAGCATTTTGGCACAAAATTGCCACCAATCTACGTCCCTTCTTTACTTTAACTTTTCAGCTTTTTCGTGGATTTTTTCCAAAAGTGAATAGGCTTCACGTATAGAAAGATTTTCAACATCGATGTCAGCTAGCTCTGATAAAAATGTTTGAATATCATTGTTTTCTACATAGTTCTTAGCAGTAAAAGGCTTAGAGTCAATAGAAGTATCAACAATTTTTGCTTCGTAATTCATGTTCTTTAAAAGATTCAGATATTTATCAAGGTTTTGTATAGGAAAGCCACATTTTACAACGCTTTCGTTTAAGTTTGTTAATTTTAAGTTCAAAGCTGAGGACATTTTTCGCGCATCCTCATCTAAAAAAATATAAAAAATTCCACTTTTAAAAAGATAAAGTACAGATGAATTTTGCAATTTCAATTCTTTGTAGATATTATACAATTTACTCATAATCTATTTCCTTCCATAATTTTCTAATTTTAATATAATTATAATTAAAAGAGAGAAAAAAATCAACCCCTGAGGGTTAATAAAATGGAAATAAAAGGTAATTAAAACATACCATTAGATGTTATATAATTAACCTTATAAATAGAACTAAAAGTGGGGGCGATAAGGTATGAATTGGTATGAACATTTTTGGGCTAAGGAAAAGTGGGTAAAAAAATCAGTTGAAATAGAGGGAAAATTGTATGATAGATTAAAAGAAATAGCAGCAAATGAAATAGATGCATCTGTTAATAAAATAATTGATGCATGCATTAATGACTTAGAATTAGATGAGAAAATTGTTATATATAAGAGAGAGGCGAATGACTTAGATGTTGGAAGATCTGTGATGATAAGAGAATCAATGTACAAAAAACTTGAAGACATGAGAGAAAAATATGGCGTTTCGGTTTCAAAACTAGTAAATATTGCAATACGTGATGGATTAAAGAAATATGATAATCGTAATATGTGATTTTTTGCCACTGGGGACGTAGCAAAATGGCAAAAAATTGCCAAAAAGGTACGTCCCCGATGGCAAAAATTTGCCATTTAGCTACGTCCCCAGTGGCAATTTTTACTCGTATAAGTCTTTTATTAGTACGTTGCCTTCTTCAAAGTTGTCTATGAAGCCAACTTTTGCTTTTTGGTTGTTATAGTCGATTTCTTGAATCCACACAGGGCGATGGTTGTAGTAGATGTCTACTTTTTCTTTGTTGTTTACGATTGAGTTAATTCTTTCTAAATTCATGGCAATCCCTCCGCTATCTAAATTATCTATAATAAGTATATCCAAATTAAAATATTTTATAACCTTTTAACCTAAATATGATGAAAAGTCTGAAAAGACTGAAAGGTCTGCAAAGGCTTAAGAATGAGCAAAGTAATTATGATGTAAAGACTATACGAAATAAAATTGTATAATAAAAGAAAATAATTCGTTTATAGAAATTGAAAAATTTGCTAATATAATATATGATAAATGATAGTAACTCTTTGTCAAGGTGGGAAGGGATGATATTAATAATGAGAAAAGCAAGTACCATAAAAATAGGAAAGAATTTGCAAGAAATAAGGAAAAGTAATGGATATACGCAGGAGAAACTAGCAGAAAGTATAGAGGTATCAGTTAGATATATAAGTGACATTGAGCAAGATAGGGCAAAGCCTTCTTATGAAGTGCTTGTAAAGTTTTGCAATGTTTTTAAGATAAGTTTAGATCAAATTTTTAGCAAGTATTTAGAAAAAACTGATAATAAAAATTTGGAATATTCATTGGCAGGATATGAGAAGTTATCTGATGAAGATAAAACGACTATTGCGCATTTGATTATGTATTTTAATAAAAAGAAAACGAGCGGAAAGTATCCTAATATTGTTGGTTAAGAGCTATTAGGGTAAAGCACAAATAAGAAGGGCAAATTATGTAAAGAATTTGACTTATTGTGGCTTTTAATATAAAATATTTCATAGATGGTCATTTTGGGGACTATCCCGAGGTGGCTATTATTTTTTTGAAAGGAAGGATGAATTTATGAAGATACAATTTGAAGATAAAATAATAAATTTGGAAAAAAGTGATACGATTCAAAATATATTAAAAGATGAAATAAAGTCTAGTCAGTATGTTGTTGTAGGTGCAGTGTTCAACAATACTTATGTAAATCTTAATTATCAAGTTCAAGAGGATGGCAAAGTTGAGCTAATAGATGTTTCTTCAAAGGTAGGAAGCAAAATCTACAGGGCAACATTAGTTTATATTTTGGCAAAGGCATTTGAGACTTTATATCCAGATAAGAAGCTTGATGTAAATTATCAATTGAATAATTCAATGTTTTGCGATGTGGAAGGCATTGACATTACAGAAGAGATGATTCAAAATGTTAGTGACGAAATGAGGAGAATTGTTAAAAAAAATTTACCAATTAGGCAAGTTATAATGAACAGAGAGCAAGCAAAGAAGTTTTATGAGGAAAACAATACAGCTAAAGGTAAATTGCAGTACGACTTAGAGGATAATGACAAGATTTATATGTATTTCTGTGAAGATTACTATAATTATTGTTATAGCACTATTGCAAATCGAACAGGAGTTGCAAAGATTTTCGAACTTATAAAATATGACAATGGATTTTTGATGAGATACCCTAGTTCATCAGCGCCAAATCAATTACCTAAGTTGATTCAAACAAAAAAGCTTGCCTGGGCATTAAATGAGTACGAGGATATACACAGAATTTTAAATATAGAGACTGTTTATAGACTAAATAAGGCGGTTGAGGAGAATACCATAAAAGACTACATTATGCTTGATGAGGCTTTGCACGAGAAAAAAATAGCCAAAATAGCTGACAAAATTGCCAAAAATAGAAATATAAAAATGGTTTTAATAGCTGGCCCCTCATCTTCTGGAAAAACAACTTTTGCTCAAAGATTAGGCATTCAGCTACGACTTAACCGTATAAAACCAGTTACAATTTCTGTTGACAACTATTTTGTAGAGCGTCCAGATACGCCTAGAGATGAAAATGGCGAGTATGACTTCGAGAGCATAGAAGCAATAGATTTGAAGCTTTTCAATGACCATCTAACAAAATTGCTAAATGGCGAAGAAGTAGAAATGCCAAAATTTGATTTTAAGGTTGGTACAAAAAAATATGATGGTACAAAATTAAAGCTAGAGAAGGATGAAGTACTAGTAATCGAGGGTATTCATTGCTTAAATGATAGACTAACTAGTAGTATTCCAAAGGAGCAAAAATATAAAATCTATATAAGTGCATTAACCGTTTTAAATATGGATAGATATAACAGAATATCTACTACAGACACAAGACTTATAAGAAGAATGGTAAGAGACTACAAATTTAGAGGCTATAGTGCAGAGCACACAATATCAACTTGGAACATGGTAAATCGTGGAGAAGAAAGAAACATCTTCCCATACCAAGAGCAAGCAAACAGCATCTTCAACACATCATTAATATACGAGCTTGGTGTCTTAAAAGGATTTGCAATGCCATTATTGCAAGAAATAAAAAACACCGAGCCAGAGCACGCCGAAGCTCAGAGACTAATAAATATGTTGCGTTACTTCAAAACCATATCACCTGACTACGTTCCAACAAACTCATTACTAAAAGAATTTATCGGCGGTGGCGACTTCAAATACTAAAAATGAACTTTGGGGACGTTCCTTAAAGTTCAAAACGTCAAACACACTTAAGAGAAGAGAAAGAAAGATTTGAGAGAATGAACTTTGGGGACAGTCCTTAAAGTTCATTCTTAAAATTATTATTCA
>CALXJQ010000067.1 GCA_944388665.1 uncultured Clostridia bacterium | reverse complement strand
AATATGCTTGAAATAAAGCTTTTGACTAAATTTTTGTTTTTGGCAGAAAATAGGGCAGAGAAGACTACGTCATTTTTGGGTGTTAAAATTTTTTTAGTAGTGTTTGAGATATTTTGCTTTTCATCTTTCGTAGTTAATATTGTTTGATTTTCTTTTGTATAATCTTTTTTATTTTTTGGCACAAGCATGCCTCCTTTCAATTTTTTGGCTAACAAATTAGAGTGAAAATGAATAAAAATGAATTAAAATTTCCAATTAAAGTTAAATTTTTAATTATATGAGATAATGATTAAAATTTAAAAATATACTTTACTTATAAAAATTTATAATTGAGGACGTACTGTTTTGACACATTTATGTTATTAAAGTGCGCCCTCAGAATTTTAATTTAATAATTTTTCTATTTCTTCTCGTGCTAGTCCAGTTAATTCTATTATGGTATCTATGTCCATTTTATTTTTAAGCATTTTTTTTGCAATTTCAATTTTGCTCTTTTGCATTCCGAGCTTTTTCACCACGGGCTTCGCCTTTTTTTATGCCCCTCTGCTCTGCGTTATAAGCCCAAGATATTTCATCTAACTTTGCTTTTTCTCGCAATTCTGCTAGTCTCCTCATTTCTTTATCATCACTAATTTCTTCAAGCGTTTCTACTGCCTGCTTAATATCATTGTTTTCTTCCATAATCTCCTTCACCTCTACACTTTCTGGATCGTTTATAAATAGCATCCATTGTGCTAATTTATCCTTTTTGATTTCGTCGATTCCACATTTTGCAAGTTTTGGTAATTCAATTATAATTAACTCAAATAAGTCTGTCAATATTACTTTTCTACCGTTTTCGTCTATTATCTTCCATTTGCTACAATAACCGGGCAAATTTTTTAAATTATCTAATTCAAAGTTAAGTATCCCAACGCTAATAGTTTTTTCCAAATCTTTGTATTTGCCACCAGATTGAATTTGCCCGTCATATAGCTTTGCCCAGTAATATAGCATTCTTTCTGTAATATTTCCTTCATCATTCATTTGTACTTCTACATTACAGTATACTTTATTGTCCAATTTAACTCTTAAATCAAGAATACCTAATTTATCATGAATAAAATTTTTAATAAGATGAGTTGACTTATCCATATCGATTTCTGAAATATCTTGATTTAATATGCTTGAAATAAAGCTTTTGACTAAATTTTTGTTTTTGGCAGAAAATAGGGCAGAGAAGACTACGTCATTTTTAGGAGTTAAAATTTTTTTAGTAGTGTTTGAGATATTTTGCTGTCCATCTTTTGTAGATGGTATTAATTGATTTTCTTTTGTATAATCTTTTTTATTTTTTGGCACAAGCATGCCTCCTTTCAAATTTTTGGCTAACAAATTAGAGTGAAAATGGATAAAATTGAATTAAAATTTTCAATTAAAGTTAAATTTTTAGGAAAAAGATATTTTAAAAATTAATATTTTTGAAAAAAACTTATAATATAATTTAATCATAAAATCTTTTTATTATAGGGAATGGAATGATAATTAGAATTTTTAAAAAATATTAATAGGAACTTTTACATTTATAATGAAGTTGAGACAAAATAAATGTTAAAGAAAATACTTATTCAATAAAAAATTTAAAATTATGCTCTAACTGTGGCGCTAAATAATATATATCATAGTTTACATATTTTGTCAATTACTTTTAAAAAAATTTTAGGACATTTTCAAAAACTATTAACATTACTTTTAAAAAATTGTAAAAATTATAAAAAGAATTTCTAATCAGTTTCTAATAAAATTTTGTGCCAAAATGCCCATCACTTTTGGCACAAACTAATAGTTTTGAGAGAATCGTGCTTGACTTTTAGCTAGCAGTACTGTAGAATAATTATGATATACTATAAGCGGTCAATAGATGTCCTAAAAATAAAAAATCTAAATATATTAATAAGGAGAATGTTTAAATAAATGTCAGAACCAATAGTAGCGATAGTAGGAAAACCAAATGTGGGAAAATCTACACTTTTCAATTATTTGGCGGGTAAAAGAATATCTATAGTTGAAGATACGCCGGGTGTTACTAGAGACAGAGTGTATGCAGAGACTAATTGGAGAGGAAGAGACTTCACATTAATAGATACAGGAGGAATTGAGCCAAATACGAATGATGTCATCTTATCACAGATGCGTGAGCAGGCAAATTTGGCAATTGCGATGGCAGATGTGATTGTGTTTTTAACAGATGTTAAACAAGGGGTTACTGCAGCGGATCAAGATATAGCTGTAATGCTAAAAAAGGCTAAAAAGCCAGTAGTTTTGGTTTGTAATAAGGCAGATAATTTTCAAAAAGATAGGCATGAAATTTATGAATTTTATAATTTGGGCTTGGGTGAGCCATTTCCAATTTCGGCAGCAAATGCACTTGGAATAGGCGATGTTTTAGATGAAATATATGAAAAATTTCCACCACAAGACGACAAAGAAGAAGAAAAAAATGTTATAAAAGTGGCAGTTATAGGTAAGCCAAATGTGGGAAAATCATCATTAATAAACAAAATATTGGGAGAAAACCGAAGTATTGTAAGTGATGTGGCAGGCACTACTAGAGATGCAATCGACACAAACTTTCAAAATGAAATGGGCAATTATGTTTTAATAGATACGGCAGGTATAAGAAAAAAGAGCAAGGTTACAGAATCAATAGAAAAGTTTAGTATAATGAGAACACTGCTTGCAATAGAGAGGTCAGACGTTTGCTTGATGATGATAGATGCAGAGGAAGGCGTTACTGATCAAGATGCTAAAATCGCAGGAGAGGCTCACGAGGCAGGAAAGGGCGTAATAATTGTAGTAAATAAATGGGACCTAGTTGAAAAAGAAACAGGTACATTAGAAAATTACAAAAAAGAAATCTATGCTAGGCTAAAATACTTATCTTATGCTCCAATATTGTTTATTTCGGCTAAAACAGGCCAGAGAGTAAACAAACTGTTTGAACTTATTAACAGTGCTTACGAGCAAAACACAAGAAGAATACCAACAGCAACGTTAAATCAGGTAATAAACGAAGCTATAGCTTTAGTTCAGCCACCTTCAGACAAAGGCAAGCGACTAAAAATTTTATATGGCACGCAGTGTGCAACAAGGCCACCAACATTCATCATATTTGTAAACGATAAGGACTTGTTCCACTTCTCGTATGAGAGGTACTTGGTAAATCAACTAAGAAAAGAATTTGGCTTTGAGGGCACTCCAGTAAGAATAATAGCTAGAGAAAAAATTGCCAAAGGGGACGTAGATTAATGGCAAAAAATTGCCAACAGGGACGTAGCAAAATGGCAAAAAATTGTCAAAAAAGTACGTCCCCAGTGGCAAAAAATGGAGGTAAAGAAAGATGATAGTGTATATTTTGATTGCAATTATTGCTTATTGTATTGGAAGTATTAATTTTTCAGTAATTTTTAGTAAGAAGTTTGCTGGCTTTGATGTGCGAGAAAAGGGTAGTGGCAATGCAGGAACTACGAATATGCTACGTAGTGTAGGTAAGAAGGCTGCAGCGATAACGTTAGTTTGTGATATTTTGAAGGGAGTTGTGGCTATAGGTATTGCGATTCTTGCAGGTAATGTTTTTTCGAATCTTGATAGGGAGCTATTGGTACAAATTGCGGGTGTGGCAGTAGTGCTAGGTCATACGTTTCCAGTGTTTTTTCAATTTAAAGGTGGAAAGGGTGTGGCAACTTCTTTGGGAATTTTGCTTATGACTAATTGGCAAATTGGATTGATTTGCTTGGTTTTTGCACTTGTTTTGATGGCTTTAACTAGAATGGTTTCTGTAGGGTCTTGTGCAGCTGCAATTTTGTTTCCAATCTTAACTTTGTTTATTAATACGAATTATACTGTTTTGACTGAAGGCAAGAGTGGCAGTACATATTTTGTTTATAGTGTGATTTTGGCTGTGATTGTGCTATATAATCACAGAAGCAATATTAAAAGACTGCTTAGCGGAACTGAAAATAAAATTAGCTTTAAGAAAGCGAATTAGAATAAAGCCAAGTTTTTATTAGTTAGACAACAGCATAAGAATCATAACAAAAGAATCATAATCTGAAAGGAATGAATTTAGTAATGAAGAAAATAGCAATTATTGGAAGTGGCAGCTGGGGTGTTGCTCTAGCGATGCATTTGTCAAGATGTGGAAATGAAATAAAAATTTGGTCTTTTGCAGAGGATGAAAGGGACTTGATTAATAATCAAAGGAAGTGCAAGTTCTTGCCTGATGTAACTGTGCCAGATAACGTTTTTTGCTCAAATAATTTTGAAGAAGTTATTAAAGATAGCGATTTTATTATGCATGTAACACCTTCAAAGTTCACGAGGGATGTGTTTAGGCAGTATAAGCAGTATGTAGGTAAAAAGCCTGTGATAATTTGTTCAAAAGGCTTTGAAAAAGATACATTAAAAACGCTAGATGAGGTAATGCTAGAAGAAATGCCAGAAGTTAGAATAGGCGTTTTGTCTGGACCTAGCCATGCGGAAGAGGTTTCTATTTCTGTGCCAACTGTATTGGTTGTGGCTTCTAAAGAAGAACAGATTTTAAAGCTTGTACAAGACACTTTGATGTGCGAGACGATGAGGATATATACGTCAACAGATGTAAAGGGAGTAGAACTTGGTGGTGCTTTAAAAAATATTATTGCATTTTGTGCAGGTGTGGCCGCAGGAATTGGCTTGGGAGATAATTCGTTTGCAGCATTGATAACAAGAGGACTTAGTGAAATTAGTAGACTTGGTGAGGAACTTGGAGGAAAAGCAGAGACTTTTTATGGCTTAAGCGGATTGGGTGATTTGATAGTTACTTGCTTGAGCGAGCATAGCAGAAACAGAAGAGCTGGCAAACTTATTGGTCAAGGAAAAACTATTGAAGAGGCTAAAAAAGAGGTCGGAATGGTAATTGAAAGCCTTGACAATATTGATGTAGCTTATGAGCTTTCAAGGATACATAATGTGGATATGCCAATAGTTGATGCAGTTTACGACGTGATTTACAATCACTTGAATCCACATCAAGCTGTGACAAATTTGATGACACGCGATAAAAAAAGTGAATAATAAGAACAATAATTACAAATAATAGAAATAATAATAATTAGGAGGAGTGAAAAATGGAATTTTTTGATAAGTTAGGGAAAAAAGCTTCAGAAGCATATAAGTTTACTGCCGATAAAACTGGAAAGTTAGCAAAGGAAACTAAAAATAAAATTAAGATGAATGATTTAAAGTCACAAATAAATGATATTTATGAGGAAATGGGCAAGAAAATATATGAGCAACATTTGCAAGAAGAAGATATAGATGTAGAGGGATTTCTTGCAGAAAAATGCACAAAGATTGATGAGCTTTCAGCTGAAATTGAAAAACTTTTAAAAGAATGCCTAGAGCTAAAAGACAAGAAAAAATGCCCAAACTGCCATGCAGAAATTGAAAAAGATGTAAAGTTTTGCCCTAAATGTGGTGCAAAGCAAGATGGCAAGCCTGAAGAAAAAAGTGATGCAGAGCAGGATAGTCTTGACAATAAGCCTTTAGAAAATCAAATAGAAATTAGCGAGACACAAAATAGTCAAGATGACGACAATCAAGATAATTTAGAAAAAACAGTAGAAGTTGAGTCTCATCCAGATTCAAATTTAAGCGAAAATGACGTCAACATAAAGTCGGATTTTGATGATGATACACATATATAAAATAGAAATATAATAATAAAGGAGAAATAATAAGTTGAAATTGGTAGTGCAAAGGGTAAGCAAAGCAAAAGTTGAAGTAGATAATAAAGTTGTGGGAGAAATAAAACGTGGTTTTTTAGTTTTATTAGGTGTTACACACGAAGATACAACAGAAAATGCTGATTATTTAGTGAAGAAACTTTGTAATCTAAGAATATTTTCAGATGAAAATGGAAAAATGAATTTGGCATTAAAAGATGTAGAAGGCGAGTTGCTAATTGTTTCACAATTTACCCTTTATGCAGATTGCTCTGGTGGAAATAGGCCCTCATTTATAAATGCTGCAGGGCCTGAAAAGGCAGATAAGCTATATGAGTATTTTTGCACTGAGTGTGAAAAGAAAGGCATACATGTAGAGAAGGGAATCTTTGGCGCAGATATGCAGGTTTCACTTGTGAATGATGGACCTGTAACGATTGTGCTTGAAAAATAAGCGCTCAGCTTACCACGGAAATCTCTCATATAGATATCGTATAATTTTATCCGCATTTTGCTCTGTTATTTTAATAAAAACATCTTTGTCCAAGCTAATCCACATATTTACTTTATAATCGTCAATATTATCAACAAATACGCCAATAATTTCGGCCAATTCAACCGGATTGGCGTATTGTTTTTCCCAACTCAATTGATTCTCAATACCCAAATCTGTATTGTAAAATTTACTCAAAAAATCATTTAATTCTTTTGAATTTTCACTGTATAAATTAATAGTAGCTAACATTTAATAACTCCTTCTATATTTATTATTAAAAATATTAATAATTTTATACTTGGAATAATGTAGAAGAAAAATGTAAATAATAAAAATAATGACTAAAACTTTGCAATAAGGAGTGAAAATTTTGAAAAATTACAAAATAGTGATTTATATAGTTTCTATTATTGTTGTGCTATGTTTAGGTTTTGCAATTTTTAAAAATGTAAGCCAAGCCAACGAAGAAGATCCAAAAGAAAAAGTGGACTCAGAAGTAAGATACTTAGAAACAACTTTAGTTGGACTGTTAAATGATATGAATAATATAGATTCAAGGAATTATAATTTGTCTATAAATGAGATACCGCAAGAATCGCAAAAAACAGCGCAAGGCTCAGGAAGCTCCTCTTCCTCAAGTGGGGAAGGTTCGGGCTCAGGAGGCGAAAGTAGCTCTGGCTCAGGCACTGAGTCACAGCAAGAAAATGCAGGTGGAGACAATTCTAGCCAGGGAGGTTCTAGTGGTGATGTTGCAACTACAGGCAGTGATTCTAGCCAAGCCAATAAATCGTTCGAGCTTAATGCCAGCGGCGTACTGATCAGTACTGAAGACATAAATTGGGACGTTGTAAAAAATAAAGTTGAAAATATGTATATATCAACGC
>CALXJQ010000066.1 GCA_944388665.1 uncultured Clostridia bacterium | reverse complement strand
TATGCAATAAGATTTTCAACTAGGAACTTTGGCTTTGAAAATAATATAAAATCAATTCCATTATATGCAGCATTTTGTATAAAATAAATTTTGTGCCACGAGAGACGTACCTCTTTGGCACATTTTTTGAACTTTGGGGACGTTCTTTAAAGTTCAAATTTTCTATATTTATAGAAATCTTATTAATGATATATGTGATTATTCTAGGAGTACGTTCGAATGTGAATTAGACTCGCTTAGAACTTCTTTATTAATTTTGTGGAAAGAGTTCAAAAACTTGTTTTTGGAAGGGAGCCACAAAATTAATTTAGAAGTTCTTGATGAGGATAATGAACCGAGAACACTACTAGAATAATTGCATATATCTTTATTAGATTTTTTCTATAAATTTACAAAATCTAAAAGTGAACTTTAAGGAACGTCCCCAAAGTTCAAGGTGTTTTTTTCCTCCGTCCCCAAAAACACCCAAAAACATCTTCAATTTTCTCTTGCAAAATGCATCAACTTATGATATAAAAGAATCAGCGATAATAGCCTAGAAATAGGAGAGGTGAAATGATGATAAAAGCGTATGCAAGGTCAGATGTGGGAAGGGTAAGAGACCTAAATGAAGACTTCTTCTACATATCTAACTCATTAGATGATATCCAATTATTTATGTTAGCAGATGGAATGGGTGGCTGCAATGGCGGAGAAATTGCAAGTCACCTGGCTATTGAGGCTGCGAAGAACTATATTGAAAATAATTTCAAGGATATTGAAAAGGACAAAGATAGCATTATTCAATTGGTTGCAAGCAGCATGGAATATGCAAATATGGTGGTATATGAGAAGTCTAAGGAAAATAAAGAATTGCAAGGAATGGGTACTACTTTGGAAATTTGTTTAATATATAATAATAAGGTGTTTATAGGACATGTAGGAGATAGTAGAATTTATAGAATTAGAAAAGAATTCATGAGAAAATTGACCCAAGACCACAGTTATGTTCAAAAGTTAGTAAAAGACGGAACAATAACAGAAGAAGAGGCGGTACATCATCCACAAAAAAATATGTTGATGAAAGCGTTGGGCTGCAATGCTTTTGTAGAACCAGATGTTATGATTAAAGGCTTCTTGAAAGATGACATCCTAGTAATTTGCTCAGATGGATTAACAAATTTAGTGCCTCAGGAAGAGATTTTTGCAGAGGTCAAAAAGAATATAGAAGCTGCACCAAAAGAATTGATAGAAAAGGCTAATAACAATGGCGGATATGATAACATAACAGTTATTGTAGTGAAGAACATATAAACTATTTTGTACCTTAAAGGAAGGAATGATAATAAATTATGAATTTAGAAGGGAAAATCTTAGGAAACAGATATGAGATTATCGAAAAAATAGGTAATGGTGGAATGGCTACGGTCTATAAGGCTGTAGATAATGTTTTGAAGAGAAATGTAGCTGTAAAGATTTTGAGGGAAGAGTTTACAACTGATGAGGAGTTTATAAAGAGATTTGAGGCGGAAGCGCAGTCAGCAGCAAGGCTGATACATCCTAATATAGTTTCAATTTATGATGTAGGGTCTGAAGGCAACTTATACTATATTGTAATGGAGTTGATTCAGGGAAAAACGCTAAAGGAGATTATTGTTGAAGAAGGTGGGCCACTTCCATGGAAATGGTCTGTAAATGTTGCAATTCAGATAGCTTCAGCGTTAGAGATGGCGCACAAGAACAATATTATCCACAGAGATATTAAGCCTCACAACATTATGATAACTGAAGATGGAGTGGCAAAGGTAACGGATTTTGGCATTGCAAAGGCAGTTTCTAATTCGACGATTACGGCATTTGGAACGACTATTGGGTCTGTACATTATTTTTCACCAGAGCACGCGCGAGGAGGCTACACAGACGCTAAGTCAGATTTATATTCTCTAGGTGTTGTAATGTATGAGATGGTAACTGGCAAAGTGCCTTTTGATGCAGATACGCCGGTTTCAGTGGCTTTGAAGCATTTGCAAGAGCAACCAGTTGAGCCAATAAAGCTAAATCCAAATATACCAGTTTCGATAAATAAAATAATAATGAAAGCTTTGCAAAAAGACCCTAATTTGAGGTATCAAACGGCAACAGAGATGTTGGTAGATTTGCGCAAGGCGCTTAAAAACCCTAATGGCGATTTCGTAGAGCAATTAGAGTATGACCCAACTGCGAAGACGCAAAAGATAGATACCGCAATGTACAACAGTTTACAGGGAGATTCCTCAGAAAATCAAAGCGATGAAAGATCAGAAAAAAGTGGCAAAAAAGATGGAAAATTTAAGAGTTTTATAAAAAGACATAAAGTATTAAGTAGTATTGTAGGCTTAATTCTGCTTTTCGCAATAAGTTTAGGTGTAACATTAGCAGTTCTAAATGTTACAAACCCAGCAGAGGCGCTATTGCCAAATGTTGTAGGAATTTCAAAAGACGAGGCTAAGCAGCAAATCGAAAGCGCAAACTTAGTATATGAAGAATCTGGCGATGGTGAATATAGCGCAGATGTACCAGAGGGATATGTAATTTCACAAGACCCTAAATACATCGAAAATTATCACGTAAAAGAGGGCAGTAAGGTAACTGTAGTAATAAGCAAAGGAAAGGAAAAAACCACAGTACCAAATGTTGAAGGCAAATCTCAAGATGAAGCAGTTAAAATGCTTGAAGATGCTAAACTAAAGGCAGATATAGTTCAGGAGACCAGCCAAACAGTTAAAGAAGGATATGTAATAAGCCAAGAAACAGACCCAGACACAGAAGCTTCTGTAGACGATACCGTAGTTATTCACGTAAGCACTGGCACAGGAATAAAACAAGTAACCGTCTCTAACGTTGTTGGTCAAACAGAAGATGCTGCAAAACAAGCATTGCAGAATTTGGGATTAAAAGTAAATACAGAGTACGATGAAGATGCATCAAAAGATAATGGAGTTGTTCTAAAACAAAGTGCAAGTTCAGGAACGGTAGTTGATGAGGGCACAACCATAACAATAACAGTAAATCGTGTTGCAGAAAGTAAAGACGTTACACTTACAATAGACGTTAAAAAAATAACGGGAGGATATGAAACATCAACATCAACAGGAAATAATACAACAGGAGGAACCACTACATCAGAGCCAAAAACTGTAAACATTGCAATCAGTAACCAAAGCAATCCAGGCACAAATTTATGGACAGCATCCGGCCAAGACAAAAACAACACTGTAACTGCTACAGTTACAGGAAAAGGCCAAATGACACTTATAGTAACATTAACAGATTCAGCTGGAGGAAACTGGACTCGACAAGTATCAGTCAACTTCAACTCAGACACAACAAAATCAGTAAGCTAACTTTTAGCATAATCCTAAGCTGAAGGAGAGGCCAAGATTAAGATAGATAAGGTAGGTATAAGGCAAAAGACATAAGATATAAGATAAGACTAAAAGGTAATCTTGAAAGTTAATATAAAAAATTAATATAATAGATGAAAAAACGCACGCATTTTAATAAAAATAAAGGCGTGCGATTTTTAAAAGGAGCAATAATGAAAGGAATAATAATCGAAAGCAAATCAAATTTATATAAAGTTTTTTGCCAAGAGGGACGTAGCGAAATGGCAAAAAATTGCCAAAAAGGTACGTCCCCAGTAGCAAAAAAAGAAACGTCTCAGGCGGCGACGGTGGAAAATTTGGCGATTTTTGAGGCGATGGCAAGGGGAAAGTTCAAAAAGGACGAAATTTCGCCCGTTGTAGGGGATATTGTGGAGATAAATCCGTTGGGAGAAGAGGAAGGCAAGCAAAAGGCAGTTATAGAAAGGATAGAAGAGAGAACAGTGTATATTAAAAGACCAAAGATGGCTAATGTGACACAGCTGGTTTTTGTGGTGTCTAGCAAGTATCCAAAGCCTGATTTGCTTATGTTGGACAAGCAACTTGCTTTTGCTGAGTTTTTGGGCGTTAAGGCTGTGATTGTTTTGAATAAGGTAGATTTGGACCAGAAACAGGAGTTTAATGAGATTAAACGCGTGTATGAGGATATTGATTATGAAGTTATAGAAACTGAGGCAAAGTATGGCAAAGGCATTGCTCAGCTGATGGATGTGCTAAAAGGTAATTTGAGTGCATTTGCTGGAAATTCTGGTGTTGGCAAATCAACATTGACTAATGCGATTTTTAAAGGTGATATTACGCGAGAGGGCGAGATTAGCAAGAAAAATAAAAGAGGAAAGAATACGACCACATCGGTAAGACTTTATCCAATAGATGAAAATACGCTAATTGCTGATACTCCGGGATTTTCTACGTTTGACATTTCAGAAATTCCATATAGGGAATTGGCAAATTATTTTAGGGAGTTTAAGCCAGAGATACCAAAATGTGAGTTCGTTGGATGCACGCATATTAAGGAAGAGAATTGTGGAATTAAAAGGGCTGTGGAAGCCGGAAAGATTGATAAATCTCGTTATGAAAGGTTTTGCAAAATTTATAATGAGTTAAAAGAAAAGGAGGAAAGAAAAAAATGGTAGAGGTATCAACATCTATTTTATCAGTAAAGAAAGGTGAAGAGTCTGAAACCTTTTTTGAGCTAGAAGCAGCTAAAACAGACTATTTTCATATTGATGTAATGGATGGTAAATTCGTGCAAAAAAACACTTACAGCAAAATGCTTGAATATGCTTCGTATATACGCAGGATATCTAGCACACCTATAGATGTACATTTGATGGTGGAAGATGTTAAAAGTGCAGTTGACGATTTCGCTTCAGTGGAGCCAAACATCATTACATTTCATTATGAGGCTTGCAAAAATAAGCAGGAAGTTCTTGACAATATCAATTACATTAAAGAGAATCACTGTAGAGTAGGAATTTCAGTGAAGCCAGAAACTAACATCGAAGAAATTTATGAATTCTTGCCTTATGTGCATGTATGCCTAATAATGACAGTTGAACCGGGTAAAGGCGGTCAAATTTTGATAAATGATACTTTAAAGAAAATAAAAAAATTAAGTAAATATGTAAAAGAAAATAATCTTGAACTTGATATTGAAGCTGATGGAGGAATAAACCTAAATACTGCACCAGAAGTAAAAAAGGCTGGTTGTAATATTCTAGTTGCTGGTACAGCAATTTTAATGGCAAAAGATTTTAAAGTAATAATAGACGAATTGAAAAGTTAAAAAATAAAAGCTAAAGCATTATGCCTTAGCTTTCTTATTATTTTCATCTTTTACTTTATTAGAATCATTCAAGCTATCTTTAAACTTTTGACTTAAAGTTAAATATCTAATTATAATTCCTAGGCCAAGCACAACAGCGATGAAACCAATTATACTTCCAACATAAGGAATTAGTGTTAGCAAATACAAAACTATACAAATAAGTACCAAAGCGCCATATTTTTTGAACCTTTTCTCTATTTTAAACTTTTTACAAAGCAAATTGCTCATTGCTATAATAAATATAGAAGAACTGATGCCCGCCAAAATAAAAAGTAGCAAAATAGCCAAAAATGCTAAATTAAGTGTAATACTCAAAACTAATAAAAGTACAAATAAGCATACAAGAATTATTGGCGTTAAAACTCCAGAAACAATGGTACTTACAGGCTTCTTAACAAGCACTTGGTCACATAATTTTGAAAACTTAGGTGCTAGCCATAATCCCAATAACCAAATTACCGTCACAGTAATAAGTAGTGCAATTGCATTAAATAAATAACTTAGTCCCACGTTTCTATTAGCACTCAATTGATTGAAATTAACGCCACTTTCAACAGCTCCCTCTGGTATAGAAACTTTATTTTCAGCAGAATATGTCAAGCTTCCTTTAATTCCACCCTCATTAGAAGTATCAAAACTTATGCTTGGACTTGTAACAAAAGCATTCCTTGCAACTGTTCCAGAAATACTTAGCACATCAGTGAAAACCCTTATATCTCTATAAACATATCCAGAAATATTGATATCATTAGACAAAGCATACAAATTGTAAATAGAACCTTTCATATCTAGCCTTTTTGCTACAGCAAACAAATTACTAAAAATGTAGCCATCTTCTCCAACAGTAACATTATTTGCAAAAACAAACACATCACCACCAACTTGAGAATTAAGAGTAACATTATTTGCACAAATAAACAAATTACCATCAACAACATAATCAATAGTTACATCATTGCCAACAATAACAACATCCTGTTCCTTAGCATTGTCGCCATCTTCTTTTTGCTCCGGCTCTTGACTTAATTCTTGATTTTGATCCTGGCTTATAGGCATTATCTCATTTCCAGAAGAAGTATCATTAGAGGTATTTGCTTCAGTTTGTGTTGTATTAACAACTTCGGCAGTGTTAGTCTCATTGTCTGCATTAACGATTGGAATCGAAACTGCCAGAACAAGTACTATAGTTAAAACAATAATGCCAAACTTTTCTTTCAAAGATTTAAACATAAACTCACATTTCCTTTCTTAATATATTTATTGAAGTGACTAAAATATATAACCAAAAGGCGAATTTGTCAAGTGAACTTTAGGGACGTTCCTTAAAGTTCATTTTATAATATCTGCAATATTCTTTAATTGGACAAGTGTTACACTTTGGACGCCTTGCTATACAAGTGTTGCGACCGTGCCAAACGAAAAGGTGATTTACGTCTTTTAGGTATTCTTTAGGCAAAAGCTTGATGAGATCTTGCTCGATTTTTGCAGGATCTTTTTGGTCAGACATGCCTGTAAGGTTTGCAATACGCTTGGCGTGTGTATCAACAGCAATGCCGTTTGCAATGCCAAAAACTTCTAGCATAATTACATTTGCAGATTTTCTGCCAACTCCAGCAAGAGAAGTAAGTTCTTGCATAGTGTGAGGTACGACTCCACCAAAGTTCTCTAGCACTTGTTTTGCACAAAGTTTGATGTTTTTGGCTTTGTTTTTGTAAAAGCCGCAAGGGTGAATTAGGTTTTCTAATTCATGTATATCAATATCTGCAAAATCTTGAATAGATTTACATCTTTCAAAAAGTGCAGGGGTGGTTTTGTTCACACGTTCGTCAGTGCACTGTGCAGAAAGCATAACAGCAACAACAAGCTGAAAAGGAGTCTTAAAATCCAAGCTACACGTGGCATCTGGATAATAGTCTTTTAAAATTTCTATAACTTTTTTTGCATCTTTTTTCAACATATAATATCATCCCTTTGTATATAATTATGTAACTTTATACAAGTTTACAAAAAAATTAGCAATAAGTCAAGCAAATTCTCTATATGTAACAACAATGCACGAAAAATTATGAATCATATCAAGGCGAATTGTATCAAGACTACATAAAAAGGAATATAATATACAAAAACCAAATTGGAGGTAATAAAATGTTTAGAGTATTAAGAAAAACACTAGCTGTATGTTTAATAGGTTTAGGCTTAGGCGTTTTACTAGTATTATTACTTCCAGCAACAGGCTGGTTATTTATAATAGGATTAGCAGTAATTAGTGTAGGATTTATGTGGCTTGCCTGCTAGGATAGGAGGGATTACGTATGACAGTAGTAGTAAAGAAAGTACCCAAATTCTTAAGAGGAATTGTAAAATTAATCTTTGGAATTAAAGACTAAAACTTTTATGTATTTATGCATTGTTGCTTTTGCATTATAGGAAATTGCGGATTCCTATCGCATTTTCTATAATGTAAAAAAAAAATAGCTTAAGCTCTTTTTACTTTTTTATCTTTTAAACATTTAGCACATACATAAATTCTTTTTGTTTCACCATTTATATCAGCCTTTACTCTTCTTAAATTAGGTTTCCATGTACGTGGTGATCTCTTACTTATATGAGAACGAGTAATGCTAAGTTTATTTCCATGATTAGCTAATTTTCCACAAATTTCACATTTTGCCATTCCTAAATGCACCTCCTAAAACTTCATAAATAATTGACTATTACTAAGTTTAACACAAAAATACAAAAAAAACAAGAACTTTTTCAAAATTTGCAAACATATTTTGTTCTAAGAAACTCTATCAAAGTCAATTTTTGTCTCTTTACTTTCTTTAGAAAGCATTGTATTTTCAATAATT
>CALXJQ010000065.1 GCA_944388665.1 uncultured Clostridia bacterium | reverse complement strand
TTTTCTATTTCTTCTATTGAAGCATCTTTAGTTAATTGATGAACTATAGTTCCAACCATTTCTAAGTGAGCTAATTCATTCGTACCATAAAGTAGTCGTTTGAAGTCTAAAAAAATTTTCTTTATTTTATATATTTTAACTATGAATTTTCACAAGCATTTACAATATTGTTCATAATCTGTCAATAAATACTAGCACTTCCTTCATAATGACTTGCAAGTGCAACAACTAAATTCAAATCTGGTACTACAAAAATATATTGTCCATAATGTCCTTGTGCAAAAAATGCTGGATGGTTATTTTCCCCAAAAGTTCTAACCCACCATTGATATCCATAATCTGCTGAACCTGAGTTTCTTTCAAATTGTGTTGTTGTAGAATCATTTATCCATTGTTCTGAAATAATTTGCTCTCCATTCCAATTACCTTTATTTAAAAACAATTCTCCAATATTATTTCTGTTAATGCTCCAAGTGTCATATTTCCACTAATACCACTAGAACAATCAAAATATAATGCTTTCATTTACAACTCTCCTCTTGTTTATTATTTTTAAAGCTTTCGAACTAATCAACATTAATTAATTCATATTCTCTTGTTCCAAATCCAAGTTCTGCAGCTGCTTCTATTGTATGAACTCCATGTAGAGATTCTATTCTCTTTATTAAAATATCTTTTCCTGGATCTTCTGAATTGTATACCAAATCTAAACATGCTTGGTCTATTGCAATTGGGTCTGTACTTGCTAAAATTCCTATATTTTTCATACATGGTAGCGATGCATTTCCATCACAATCACAGTCTTTTGAAATATTTTTCATAACATTAATAAATGCCATATTTCCTTTAAAATGATTTACTACTGATGATGCTGCATCTGCCATTGCTTCTAAAAATCTGTCTTGTTCTGGTAGATTATCAAATAATTTTGTTTGGTCATCTGTCACTCCTGCTGTATGAATTAAAGTTTTTCCTGCTGATGAAGCACAGCCTATTGATAATTGTTTTAATGCTCCACCATATCCTCCCATTGCATGTCCCTTAAAATGTGATAGAACAAGCATTGAATCGTAATTTGCTAAATCTTTTCCAACATAATTTTTCTTTAATATTTTACCATTTGGAACATCTAATTCTAAATCAGGTCCTTCTGCATCCATTAAATCAAATTTAAAGTATTTGTCCCACTCATGTTCTTTTATTAGTTTTAAATGCTTTTCTGTATAATTTCTTGCTCCTTCATAAGCTGTATTGCATTCAACAACTGTTCCATCAACATACTCAACCATTTTCTTTACAAACTCTGGTCTTAAATAATTTTGATTTCCTTTTTCTCCTGAATGCATTTTTACTGCTACTTTTCCTGGTAACTCTTTACCTAATGTTTTAAAAATGTTTACAATGTTTTCTGGTGTAATTTCCTTGCAAAAATAAACTTTTGCTTTTTCCATAATTCATTCCTTCTTTCTTTTTTAAATTTTAATTTATTTTAATGTTTAACATTTATTAGCTTTAAGTATAATTGTTATGCTGTAATTCCTATTATATCAATAAATAATCCTGATAGCAATGCAAATAAAATAACATATACTAAATAAATCATAAAATGTTTTATGCCTAAAACTATTTTTAGTGCTCCAAGATTTGTAATCTTAGTTGCAGGCCCTGTAACCATAAATGCTGTTCCTGCTCCCATGCTCATTCCACTATGCAGCCATTCATTTAAAAGAGGTATAGTTCCTCCACCACAAACATATACAGGAACTCCTAATGTTGCTGCCATAAGTACACCAAAACCGTTATTTTTTCCAAAAAGACTTGCAAAACTTTCTTGTGGTACATACATTTGAAATAATACTGTTAATATAATACCAAATAGAAAGTATAAACCTGTTGCTTTAATATTTCTTCTTATATTTTTTAATAACCTTTTTAGTATGTTTGGATCTGTATCTTTACTTTGCTTTTGTTCAAATCCTTTAAAATTAAAGAAACTTTTATTTTTATCTTTATAAAATATTTTTAATAATATTCCTGCTAAAAAACCACATAGTATACTTACATTTAATCTAATAATTAAAGCATTTGTTCCAAGAGCTGAACTATAAATTAAAAGTTGTGGATTTAGCATTATAGAGCTCATCATAAATGCACCTAACAAGTCATCTTTCATTCCATTTTTTGAAAATGATGCTGCTATTGGTATCGTTCCATACATACAAAGTGGAGATAAAATTCCTAATACACTTGCTATAAATATTCCCAAAATCCCTAATTGTTTATTTTGTATTTTTTCAAATAGTTTATGTATTTTATCTTTTGCAAATACTGATATTATTGAACCTATTATAATTCCTATAACCCAATATATAAAAATTTGCCTTATTTGTATATCAAAATAATACCAAAAATATATTAATTGACTTTTAATCCATTCCCACATCTAGTTCACCAACTTTGTTTCTTATTGTCTAGCATCTATATTTACAATTTCATAATTTAAGTTTCCAAGTCCAATTTCAGCACCATACTCTAAAGTATGTATTCCATTCCTTGATTCCATTCTTTGGATTAAAGATGCTCCATCTTCTGCTTCATATACTAAATCTACACAAGCCTTATAAAATGTGATAATACTATTGTCGAGTCATAATTTGCATAATTGGCACCTACCATATCATTGTCCAAATGTTGTCCATTTGGAACTGGTAGATTCATTGAACCATTTTCATCTAAAATGTCTACATTTGCAATTTGTGTAAAGCCGTGATCTTCTGCTACCTGTCTATGTGCCGCTGTACTACTTCTTGAGCCGCCATAAGCTGTATTACATTCTACAATTGTACCATTTACACTTTGAACTAACTCTTTTATAAGATTGGGAGAAAGATAATAATTTCCTCCCGCTTCTCCTGTGGATAATTTAATTGCTACATTTCCTTGTGGTTCAAACCCTAATCTTTCATATATGTTCATTTATATATTAACATAGCTTCCTATACATATCAAATGCTTATTTTGTATACTTAAATATGCCCTATAGTTATAGTCGTTATGCTTCATTTTTTAGTAGTTCTTGCTTTATAAAATCTATAAACCTTTGTACTGTCACACTAAAATTATAATTCTTTTTCCAAGATAAACTAGATTTTGTTGTTACTTCTGGATAAATAGGCAAAAAGCACAAATTTTCTGTATTATAATCTTTGGCTGTTACTTCTAGTGTTACAGCATTATATATGCCATTTTCTACAAATACTGCTGCATTATTAATAATATCATGTGTCGCAATGATATTTAATTTTTCATTTGTTTTTCCAAACACATCCATATAAAATTTATTGTCTAATGTTTTGGGAACAGATAACAACATTTCTTTTAAATCTTTTGCTGTTACATATTCTTGTCTTCCCCATTTTGAATCTCTCCTCATTAATATACCATATTTATCTTCAGAATCAAGCACTATTGTTTCATAATCATTCCAATCATTTGGTTTAATAAACAAACCCACATCTATCAACCCTTTATCCATTTTCTCTTTTATTTGATAAATAGTCCCAGTTATTAGGTCTATATGCACACTTGGATATAATTCTCTAAACTTCTTAACTAACTTACTTAATATTGTTGTTGATGAAGCAACCCCACTTCCTATTACTATTGTTCCACTTATCATTTCATTTGATTCTTTGATTTCTCTTTCTGCTTTATCTGTTAGTTCTATTATTTCCTTTGCCCTTTCATATAATAGAACTCCTTTATCTGTTAATGTTATTTCTCTGTTTCCTCTTACAAATAATTTTTCTCCCAATTCTTCTTCAAATTCTGACATTTGCCTACTTAAAGTAGGTTGTGTTACATGTAATACTTCTGCTGCATGTGATATACTTCCTTCATTTGCTATTGTAATAAAGTATCTAAGTAATCTTATTTCCATATTTCTTCCTTTCATGTTTTTTTCTCATATTATCATAAAACCAAGCAATTAGCAACTAATTACTTGGTAAGGAACATCACTTATAGATGTAGATGTTCTTTTTATAAATTGACTATTTTCTTGTTGTAGCATCGTCTTTTCTTTTATCTATTTTTAATACTTTATATAAAAATTTTATCGCTTCATCTTGACTCAAGCCATCATGTCCCTTCTTTTCTTCGTAATGTAAAATAATTTCAATATTATTGTATTCTGTTACATCTTTCATTGTTTCAATTTTTTCTAAAAAAGGAACTAATTGCATTGAATTATCAACTTTAGAACATAGATTCACATGAAGATAGATTTTTGGAACATAGTTGTGTTTTATAAAAGCATCTACCACATTAAATCTTTCTGGATATTTTAAAGCTATGCCTATATTATCAAAGCAATATTCCATAACATAATCTACTGCACTAATAAAAGCCCAATTTGATACATCTAATTGTGTATTATCTGCAACAACTGTTGCCCCTTTTAGATATATTCCCATAATAATTGATAAAAATCCTCCTGCTGAAGTACCATATATTACTGTATCTTCTAGTTTTATATTCATTTTTTGTATAATTGTTTTCAAAATCAAACTACTATTTTCTAAATAATAATTTTCATTTTTCCCAACTCCCCAACCAACAGATAAGTCATTTACATATAATGTTGGATCCATACAAAATACTGATGATGTTTTTATAATACTGGCCCAGCTATGTCTTTGAAATACTGGTACTTTTACATTTCCGCCTGCTATTGCGCCATTGTTAAAAACAATTAATTTATCATTATCTTTTTTACGATTTATTAAATATTCATATTTTACATTATCTTTTTTTACCTCCAAAATATAAAGTAAATTTTCCTTTATTTTATATTCTTCTAAATCATAATAATCAATTTTTTCTACTAGATATGGCAACTTTTTCATTTTTGTTTTTCCTTCTGCATTATCTATGGTATCATCAATTACCTCTACTGTTCTTTCTAATTCTGTATTAATATCAAATTCATTTCCAATATTAAAATGTTCTTTCTCTTTGCTTTTATCATTTTTCTTCATATATTTTAATAATGCCTCTGCTAATTCTTTTTCGTCATAATCTATAATAGTTCCACAATCATATTTTTCAATTAATTCTTTTGCAATTCCAACTTCTGTTGATATAATCGGTGTATCTAATATTACGCTTTCAGCTAATGCTAGGCTGAAACCTTCACTTAAAGAAGTTAATACTGTTGCAGTACTATTTTTTATATATGGGTATGGATTATCTTTAAATCCTAATATTTTTACATTTTCTTCTAAGTCATTTTTTTCAATATAAGTTTCTAATTTCTTTCTATTTTCTCCATCTCCTAATAAATAAACTCTAAAATCATCTCTATATTTTTTTGCTATTTTAGCTGCTTTTAATAAAAGAATTTGATTTTTATTATCATCTAATCTTCCGAGTGTAGTAAATATATTTCTATTTGGTAATACTATTTTTTCACAACTTAATTTTTTTATTTTTTCTGTATCTACTGAATTTGGTATTTCTGTTACATTTTCTGTTATTCCAAAGTTATCTTTTAATGATTTTTTTACAACTTCTGATATAACTACAATATTATCAAATGTTTTTAATACATTTTTTTGCATGTTATATTCTTGTTTTACACCTGAATATTCAACAGTAGTTGGACTAAGTTTGTTATAATTTAATTCACTCATATCCCCTCTGATCCATATTACTTTTGGGGTACTATTCATATATGATGCAAAATATGATGGTGCATTATGATTAGTAGCAATTACGCAATCATATTTATTTTTTATTAATTTATTAAATTTTAATGGACTAGCAAGTATAGAATAGTAATAATCCATATCCTTTTTTTCATCACGGTTTTCTTTTGTATAATCTATTAAAGGGTCTAAAACTTTTATGTTATCATTCAAAATATTGCTTTTAGAGTTTTTAAATAATGGAAGAACATCTATTAAATATTTGCTTTTGTCCATTCTATTTAATATATCTGCTAAAGATTTTTCTGTTCCATATCCATGAGAAATACTCCATGTTATAAATAATAATTTTTTCATAATTTAACCTACTTTCTCTTTTATAATATGAGAAAGTTATTAATTTGTTTCTATATCTATCAATTATTCGTTCGCACCAAAAAGTAATCGTTTGAAGCCTAAAAAAAATTTTTTTTATTAATTTTAGGATATATATTTATAATAAAATTTGTTGGATCTGAATCTTTCCTTATTGCTTTTTCTGTTTTTAGATATGTAACTCCGAGTAATGACTGTTTTTAATAAATAATTTTTTTCTTCTGCTGTTTGTAATAAATCATATACATCTAACACATTTTCAATTTTAGGTACTAATACTTCCTTTTTCTTATCAACAATTTTTTCTTGTACTAACTTTGTTTTATAATTTTCAATTGAATTATTTATTCTTGCTAAATTTTGTGATACTGCCTCGCTTCTTGCCTTAAACATTTCTTTCGTATATGTACCATCTTCTAAAAAATTAAATATACTAAGTAATTTATCATCCTCCTTTTTAGCCTCTTGTTCCAATGATGCAATTGTTTCTTCTATTGATTCTATCTTGTTATGATTGATTTTTTCTAAATGTTGTTGATAATCAAATTTGTATTCTTCCAGCCATTTTTTTAAGCCCTCCAATACCTTCTCCTCTACATAACAAAGTTTTGAACCTATATTATCACATTTTGGATTATCACAATATAAAGTTGCTTCTTTACTAAATTTAGAATAAGACCTTCTTTTCATCTTCTTACCACATTTTGCACAGATAATTAAGCCACATAAAGGATTTTGTACTTGATGGCTATGTTTTACAGGCGCAGAATTCAAGCTTCTTTTAGCAGATACTATTTTCCAAGTTTTTTCATCAACAATTGGCTTATGTAATCCATCCACTAATATATAATCTTCATTTCTTGGTCTTGTAGAAATTAATTTATCATGTTTATATACTTTTACTTCTTTCCTCCAATTCCATTTTATTTTACCTATATAGACTGGATTTGCAAGCATATCCTTAACAGATTCTACAGACCACTCATCTTTTTTTCTTGGTTTTAACCCCATTTCATTTAATTTTCTAGTTACTTCATGTAATGATAAATCATCATAAGCATATAGGTCAAACATTATTTTTACAGTATTTGCTTCTGCATTTTTTCTTAATGTATATCCTTTGTCGCCTTTTATCTTTACTCTATCATATCCAAATGGTGCAACACTTCCAACATATTTTCCTTCCTTTACTGACATAATTCTGCCTCTTTGTAATCTTCTATTAATTACTTTGTATTCTCTTCTTGACATAAATAATCCAAATTCAAAATATTCTTCATCAAATTCATCATTTGGATCATAAGTTTTCATAGGTGTTACTATTTTTGTATTAGAAATTCTAAATGCCTTTGCAACTATCCCCTGATCTATTGTCTCTCCACGAGCTAATCTTTCTACTTCAACAACAAGTACTCCTTTCCATTTTCCTTGCCTTACATCAGAAAGTAATTTCTGCATTTCTGGTCTTGCTTCAATTGTTTCTCCACTTACAATTTCTCTATATATCTTTCCTATCTTTAATCCTTTTTTATTAGCAAATTCCAATAATATATGTTCATGTCTAGCAAGAGTTTCTCCTTCACCTTTTGCTTCTGCTTCCATATCAGCTCTTGATTTTCTTAAATAAACTGCATAATCTCCGAATTACATCTAACAATTTTTCGTTAGAATAACTTTTTATTATATCTTTCAAAATTCCTCCTTCCTTTTGTCAATTTTATCAACCACTGTGAGTTTAGAATATGTCAAATAAAATTACAAATCATTTTCAGAGTATTCTGAAATTTTTTTGATAGTTAGACTTAACAATATATCTATTATCTCTTTGCTTTTTTCTTTCGTACCAATATCTCTATCTTCAATTCTAATTATTGTAGAGTCACTTTTATATTCATCAATTATCATACATACACCTCTTTTTAATATGTATGCATGAGATAATAAAATAGGTTTTATTTCTAAAATATCACATTGTAATTTTTTTTGAATAGATTCTGCTATCT
>CALXJQ010000064.1 GCA_944388665.1 uncultured Clostridia bacterium | reverse complement strand
ATATGGGTATAATAATAAAGAAAAATAATAAGGATGAATGCGGTTGAAAAATAATTACAATTTTCCGACTGGATTGCGCCTTAGGAAAGGAATGATAGTAAATATGAAAAACGAATTAGTAATAAAAAGATGCTCTTCATGTGGAGCAACAGTAGATGTTTTAGAGGATTGCAACTGCAAAGGTTGTGGCATTATATGCTGTGATAAACCAATGGAGGTGTTGGTTCCAAATTCTGTTGATGCAGCAGTAGAAAAGCATGTACCAACTTATGAAAAGGTTGAAGACGAAATAGTTGTAAAGGTAAACCACGTAATGGAAAAAGAACATTTTATTGAATGGCTTTGCTTGGTCAAAGAAAATAAAAAAATAATGGTAAAATTATATCCAGAGCAAAATGCAGAGGCAAGATTTCCTTATATTCCTGGTTCTACAATATATTCATATTGCAATAAGCATGGACTATGGAAAGCTGACGTGGACTAAAAAATTTGAATGTTATAATCAAATGTGCTATAATACTAAGTATATAGTCAAATGACTATTGTTGAAAGCCTTTTAAAAATCTTTTACAACTAGGAGGGAACACTGTATGAATCGAAAAGAGTTAGATGCTGTATTAGAGCAGTATCGGTGTAAAAAAGGCGGAACAAGAGAAGCGAGTATAAAAGTAAGAGATTTCTTACGAAATACTACGCTAGGAAGGTCAAATGAACAAAATCTTTTTGCAGGACGGACGAGTGTTACACTGAGGGAATTCATAGAATCTGTAAAAATACTCATGGCTTATGCTTCACAGCATCCAGATACTGTTCCAAATAGATGGAAATGCTGTGGAAAAGAGTGCCGCATAATAGAGTTGCCAATGTGTCCAGGAGAACTGTGTATCAGTGACGAAGCGGAAAAAGAATGTCCGTTCTTCATAGACGAAGATTTATTCTAAGATGTAATGGGTAGCTGTACATTTTGTATGGCTACTTTATTTTTGTAAAATTATATAATAAAAATAGCTTGTACCTAATGATACAAGCTATTTAAAACCAATTCTTCGTTGGTGGGCAGGGATGGATTCGAACCATCGTACTCATAAGAGAACAGATTTACAGTCTGCCGCGTTTAGCCACTTCGCTACCTACCCATAAAATATTTAATTTATAAGAAAATGGTGCTCCCTCAAGGATTCGAACCTTGGACCCACCGGTTATGAGCCGGTTGCTCTGACCAACTGAGCTAAGGGAGCATTGCAATCTTAGAACAAATAAAAGTATAAACCATTTTGAGGTTATTGTCAATACTTTTTTCAAATTTTTTTCAAAATTGCATATAATTATGATAATGTCCTAATTAAGCATTTTTTAAAAATCTTTTTCAGTTATCAACTTTTCAGTAAAATCTAAGTTCGCTAAGCTTCCGTTACGATATGCAATGGTATAAACGTTAGTTGCGAAGATGTCATCTTCTAATACATGAGCTAGATGCGGATCTGTGCAATCATTGATGAAATCCTTTACAGAAGTAATGATTTTTAATTTTGGCTTTTTATTTGCAATTTTAGATAGCAAAACTTTACCATTCTCATTAAATCCCAAAACTCGCACATAAGGGGCTACTTTCTTTGAAATTGCAATATCTTTTTTTGTAATACCAAGCAAGCAATATAGCAAAATCCTTTGGATGCGTGTGTATGTATATCTTTTTGACTTAACTGCATCGATTAGCAAATTGAGCGAATTGCAAGAGTTGGCAGCTTTTTTTAATGAAAATTCCAAACCTTCGGAAACATCGGCTAATTCAGCAATTTCCGTAATTTTCATTTTTCTTAAATTATAAATTATTATCTTTTCAAATTCAGAAAGCCCACATACTATTTGTCCTGCATCAACTTTTTGCTTTAAAATATCAAAACAACTCTCAGGAACTAGCTTTTTGATTTCATCTAACTCAACTTTGGAGTCGCCAAGCATTTTGTAATTTCTGATTAATTTTCTAATTGCTGAGCTGCTAGCAGAACTTTCACCGTTACCGCTTGGGAGTGCTAATATCATTGTGAAATGAGCCTTTTCTGGCAATTGCAACAGGTGCTATTGTGCTTTCGTATTTCTTTAATGCCTTCAAATATTCTATTGCTAAAATATTATTTGGCGAAGAGACAATTTCATTAATGTTGTCTGGACTTCCTAAGTATGCCGTCAAAGCATTTGCACGAGCCTTGGGAAAGGAAACACCACTTTTTAATTCAGCACTTAAAATATCTCTATATTCTTTAGGCTCTTCATATAAAACATTTGCAATTTTAGAAAGCAAATTGATATCTGCATTTTCTGCTCCAAAAGAGAGAAAATCCACAATTTCTAACGAATCCAGAATTCTTATGGCACCTTCTGCAAAATTCTCTGCGCTAGAAATAGAATATAAAAGAGGAAGTTCGATAACGAGATCAATTCCATTTTCTATTGCGATTTTAGTTTTAGTCCACTTGTCAAAGATAGAAGGTTCACCGCGTTGGGTAAAATTTCCACCAACAACTGCTATTGTATAAGTTGCTTCGCATTTTTTCTTAGACTCCGCTAAATGATATAAATGTCCATTATGAAATGGATTGTACTCTGCAATTATCCCTAAAACTTTTTCCATAATTATCATTCCTTTTTATAAATTAAATAATAAAATTGCGAAAAATTACGCAATTTGTTAAAATATTTGTCATAATCTATCGAAAATTATATTAAAAATTAGAATTCTAGTCAACAGCTTTGGTAATTTTTATAGAAATTTTAGAAACTATATGCTATACTAAAAAAGATCATTATAGATGACAATAAAACTAATAAAAATCGAAAGGAGAATTCGTAAACATCTAAACTTTTACGAAAAAAACAAAATGGAAAAAGTAGTAATATATACAGACGGAGCCTGTTCAGGCAACCCAGGGCCAGGCGGCTGGGGAGCAATTTTAATGTATAAAGATATAAAAAAAGAAATTTCTGGTGGCAAAAAAAACACCACCAATAACATAATGGAGCTAACAGCTGTTATTGAGGGACTAAAAATGCTCAAATATCCTTGCGAGGTAGACCTTTACAGCGATAGTGCTTACGTGGTGAACGCCTTCGAAAAAGGATGGATTTACAATTGGAAAAAAAACAATTGGAAAACAGCTAGCAAAGATCCGGTTAAAAATCAAGAATTGTGGGAAGAATTATATAAATTAACTACAATGCATAAAGTAAAATTTAAAAAAGTAAAGGGACACAGCGATAATGAGTATAATAATAGATGTGATCAGCTTGCGCGAGATGCAATAAAGCAACTATAACTTATAAACTAGAATTATTACAATTATATTACATCTGCCTAAATTATTGAAAAAGAAAGCTCAATAAATTATAATAATATAGAAAAAATTGCCAAGAGAGACGTAGCAAAATGGCAAAAAATTGCCAAAAAGGCACGTCCCTGGTGGCAAAATGGCAAAAAATTTCAAAAGGAGGACTATATGGAGAATTTTGCAGAGTATATTCTTGGTGAGGAAAGTTTGGCTGCTAAGATGGAGATTACGTATTATTTAGCTAAGAAGGTGAAGGTGTTTTTTGATAAGTCAGTTGTGTTTAAAACTGAGCTTACGAGGTTGTTTTTGAATTATTCTAAGATACAAGTTGATAATAATTTTGTTTTGACTGCAAGCCTTTTGTGCAATTGTAAGAAAGTAGATAATGCGCAGGATATTGAGCAGGTGCACAGCTATGCCAAAAAAGGAGCGGAATATCTTTCTACTTTAGGTTTTGGAAAGAAGTTTTGTAAGGTTTGTGAGGAGATTAATAGATATAGTAATAGTAATCCTAGAGAGCGCGAAAGCGATATTTTGGAGCTTACAGATCAGTTTGGTGGAATGTTGCTAGACAGGCCGGAAAGGATTGGATTTAAGCCAGATGAGGCTTTGGTTTTGCTTGAGTATAGAAATTTGAAAGATACCTATAATAGGTATTTGAATACTTTTATGGATTTTGTGAATTTTATGCAAAAGATTGAGATGAATGAAGCTACTAAAGTGCCTGCACTTAGCAAGTTGGTAAGAGTTTATAATGAAAATGATGATTTGGTTCAGTTTATTAAAGAGGTTATGTATAATTATGAGCCGGCAGTAGATAAGGCTATTAAGGCTGAGAATAGAGAGCTAGCGCATGAGATGCTTGATGAAGGTACTAATAAAGCTGATAGAAAAAATAGGGCTTTGTTTAGTGAGGAGACGACTAAGAAGATTTTGGCTAGGATTAAGGATTCTAAGCTTCAAGGTCAGCAGGCTGAAAAATAATTATTTTATATTAATTAAATGGCTGTGAATTGTAACCTTAAAAATATAGAGAGGAGGATGTGTAAATTGTATGAGATTTTTGCAGATTTACATGTACACATTGGGAGGAGTGAAAGTGGAAAACCAATAAAAATTACAGCAGCAAGAAGCTTGAATTTTGCCAATATAGCAAAAGAGTGTGCTGATAGGAAAGGCATAAATGTGGTTGGTATTATAGATTGTGCATCACCATTCGTGATTGAGGACATTGAAAATTTTTTGAAGACTGGTGACGCTTATGAGTTAGAAGATGGCGGAATTATTTATAAAGACAAAGTTTGCATTATTTTAGGCAGTGAGGTGGAGACTTCAGAAAAAGGTAGAAATGGAAAAAGCGGAAGTGCTCATAATCTTTGCTATTTTCCACATTTGAGTGATATTAAAGCTTTTTCTAATGAAATGAGCCATCATATAAAAAATATAACTTTAAGCACGCAAAGGTCTGATTTGTCAGGTTATGATTTGATTGATATTGTTGAAAAATATAATGGCATTTTAGTTCCAGCGCATGTTTTTACACCATTTAAGAGCTATTACGGAAATTGTACAGATAGGTTGCAAAATGTGTTTAAAGAAAAATATGACAAGATTTTTGCAATTGAGTTGGGCTTGAGTTCTGATACATATTTGGCAGATATGATTTCAGAGCTAGAAAATAAGACATTTGTGACTAATTCTGATGCGCATTCATTGCCTAAAATAGCAAGGGAATATAATAAGATGCTTGTGAATGATATTTCTTTTAAAGAGTTAGTAATGGCGTTAAAACAGGAAAAAGGTAGGAAAATAATTGCTAATTATGGCCTAGACCCAAAGCTAGGGAAGTATCACAGAACTTATTGTGATGACTGTGAAAAGTCTATTGAAACTAAAGAACCTGTTGAGGTGTGCCCATATTGTGGTGGAAAAAATGTTACTTTTGGAGTTTTTGATAGGATTGAGCTAATTAAGGATAAAGAAACAAGCAAGAGCCCTGAAAATAGGCCACCTTACATATATCAGATTCCGCTAGGTTTTATTCCTGGAGTTGGAGGAAAAACTATTGAGAAATTGCTAAATCATTTTGATACAGAAATGAATATTTTGCACAAACTCAGCAAAGATGATATAGAAGCTGTTGTTGGAGAAAAGGTCGCAAACAGCATAGAAAATGCTCGTACTGGGCATTGCACGGTTCAGTCAGGGGGCGGAGGCAACTACGGAAGAGTAAGTGTAAAATAAAAAATTAGAAGTTCTAAAAATTTCCTTATTGAATACACATTATGTATAAAAGATAAGGAGATTTTTTATGAGAAAAACAAGAGATTTTAAAATATTTAGGATAATTAGAGAACATGTAATAAACAACAGCAAAGAGTACATAATAGTTGCATTGATATTCATTATTGGCTTATTTATCGGTGTTTTGTTTGTAAACAATATACAAGAAGCGCAAAGAGCGGAGATAACTTCGTATTTGAATAATTTTATAAGCAAATTTAAGGAAAATTCAAACATTGATAATATGGAACTGCTAAAGGAAACTATAGGTCAAAATTTTTTGATAGCTGTAGTAATATGGTTCTTTGGTACTACTGTAATAGGTATTCCAGTGGTGTTTGGAATAATTTTGTATAGAGGATTTTGTTTGGGCTATACCATTGCAGTGTGTGTGTCAATTTTAGGAATTTCTAAAG
The DNA here is from genome assembly GCA_944388665.1 of uncultured Clostridia bacterium. Classification (GTDB taxonomy): domain Bacteria; phylum Bacillota; class Clostridia; order TANB77; family CAG-508; genus CAG-269. Next base: position 2,243 of record CALXJQ010000064.1, on the reverse strand, counting down.
GTTTGCCATTTGTGCTAAGTTCATTATTATTGCAAAACATATTATTTATACCAGCAATTTTAGCATTAGCGGTCAGTGGATTTAAACTTTATAAATCAATTGTAAAGAATCAGAAGAAAGAAAATGTAAAATTAGAAATCCTGCGACATACTGTATTTTCGCTTATAATGTTGATAGTGCTAGCGATTTCGGCTCTTGCAGAAGTGTTTTTATCTACAAATATTTTAAAAATTATAATAAAATATTTGTAAAAAGTATTTACTTTTTGATGATAGTTTGATATAACATATATAGTTTATGTAAATTATTAAAATTATAAAAAATAGAATAGGGGTAGGATAGGAATGGAAAGACAGTTAAAAAATTTTTTTGATTTTTTAGAGAATGAAAGAAAATTATCAGCTAATACTTTGGAATCATATAGGAGAGATTTAAGGCAATTTAGCGACTTTTTAGATGAAAATAATATTAATTATACAAAAGTAAAAGAGGATAATATTAAAGATTATATTATAGCATTGCAAAAACAAGGGAAAAAAGCTTCAAGCATATCAAGGTGTATAGCATCTATTCGTTCATTTTATCAATATATATTAAAAAAGAAAAAAATAAAGGAAGATCCTACAGCAAATATACAAGCTCCAAAGATAGAAAAGAGGACACCTAGTGTGCTAACAGCTAAAGAGGTTGAACTATTATTAAATCAGCCTAAGCCTGTAGATTTAAAGGGAATAAGAGACAAGGCAATGCTTGAATTTGCTTATGCCACAGGTATGAGAGTAACAGAAATAATTTCTTTAAATGTAGAAGATGTTCACTTAAAAGAAGCTTATGTTACCTGTGCACATTCAAACAAGCAAAGAAATATTCCACTTGGAAAAATGGCTATAAAAGCATTGGAAGATTATCTCCAAAATGCTAGAGATATTTTGATAAAGGATGAAAATGAAAAAGCATTATTTGTTAATGTAAATGGAACAAGACTTACAAGACAAGGCTTTTGGAAGATTATAAAATATTATAAAGAACAAGCGCATATCACAAAAGACATAACACCACATGTATTAAGACATTCTTTTGCTACACATCTTTTGCAAAATGGTGCAGATTTAAAAGCAATACAAACAATGCTTGGACATTCAGATATTTCTTCAACACAGATTTATATGCAATTCCAAGATGAAAGTATAAGAAATATTTATAAAAAAGCACATCCACGTGCTTAACATAAAATGGACTTTGGATGGACAGGCCGAAAAAGTCCATTTCTTAACTTATATAATTTGTATTATTTATAAAAATATGATGTGATTTGGGAGAAATAATGAAAAAAAAGGTTTTATTTATTTCAAGTACAGGTGGCCATTTAAGCGAACTATTGCAGTTGGCACCTATATTTGACAATTATGATTATCATATAATAACAGAAAAAGATAAATCAAACGAGAATTTAAAAGCAAAATATGGTGATAGATTATATTTTTTGCCTTATGGCACCAGGGCAAAGCTTTTTACTTATATTTTTAAGTATTTGTATTTGTGCATAAAAACGGTTTATTATTATTTTAAAATTAGGCCTAAATATATAGTTACAACTGGCACGCATACAGCAGGACCAATGTGTTACCTTGGAAAAATATTTGGTAGTAAAATAATCTATATAGAAACTTTTGCAAATAAAAATAAAAAAACTGCCACAGGTAGGCTTATTTACCCAATTGCAGATCTTTTTATTGTGCAATGGAAAGAGATGCTTAAGTTATATCCTAAGGCAGTGTATGGGGGGTCGATTTATTAAATGATTTTAGTACTTTTAGGGACTCAAAACAATAGCTTTCATAGGCTATTAGAGGAAATTGATAGGCTGATAGAGAAAAAAATTATTTCAGAGAAGGTAGTTGCTCAGGCTGGATATACTAAGTATACGCCACAGTATGCCAGTAAAGAACAGCTACAAATAATTGACTTTGTGGACAGAGAAACTTTGGCTAAGTATCAAGATGAGGCAAGCTTTATAATAACGCATGGCGGTGTAGGTTCGATTATTTCTTCTATTGAAAAGAGCAAAAAGGTAATTGCTGTGCCAAGAAAACATCAGTATGAAGAGCACGTAAATGATCATCAAAAAGATATTGTTGAGCTGTTCAATCAAAAGGGCTATATAATAGGGATAGGTGATGTAAGAGAGCTAGAAGATGCAATTGAGCGTGTGAAGGATTTTGTGCCAAAAAAATATGAACATG
>CALXJQ010000063.1 GCA_944388665.1 uncultured Clostridia bacterium | reverse complement strand
ATAGCAAGAGAGATAAAGCAAACAGTAAATTATAAATATGAAAGAGTAAAAACAATTATAAAGAAAATACTAATAGTATCAATACCAATAGCTTTAACGGCAATTATGTCATCACTAAACAAAAATATAGATTCTTTTACGGTAGTAAGGAGTTTAAAAGAATTTATGCCAGAAGATATGGCAATTGCACAATATGGAATACTTGGGGGAAAGGTAGATACTTTAACAAGTTTGCCATTATCAATTAATGTAGCATTTTCAACAGCATTAGTACCAGCAATATCTGCGGCAAAGGCTAAAAAAGACAAAGAAACGATAACGAAAAAAACATCATTTTCATTGTTAGTGTCAATGTTAATAGGTTTACCTTGTACTGTGGGAATGTTTGTTTTTGCTGGGCCAATACTAAATTTACTTTTCCCTAATGCAAGTTCAGGTGCAGTAGTATTACAAATAAGTTCATTAACAATATTATTCACTATATTAGACCAAACTATAAATGGTGCTTTGCAAGGATATGGAAAATTGACAATTCCGGCTATAGCGCTCGGTTGTGGCGTAATTGTAAAGCTAATTTGCAATTTAATTTTAGTTCCTATTCCATCAATAGGTGTAAATGGAGCAGCAATAGGCTCAGTTGCATGTCATTTAGTAGCATTTACAATTGTAATGACAGCACTAAGGAGAAATATCAAACTAAATTTAACTGCATCTAAATTTGTAGTAAAACCTGTAATAGCTACAGCTATAATGGGAATATGTTCATACTTTATTTATGAATCACTTTTAAGTTCAGTTGGTATGAAAATAGCTACAATTATAGCAATACTAGCTGCTATATTAATATATGCAATTGCAGTAATAGTTTTAAAAATATTTAAGAAAGAAGAAATATTGCAAATGCCTGCAGGAAACAAACTTTATAAAATATTAGAAAAGCTAAAAATATATTAAAATCCATTGATATAATTAAAAAAATAAGAAAAAAAGAAGGATTTTACGCATTTATGGCGAATTAATTTAATTAGTAGTACGTATACTACATAACATTAAATCTTATAGGAGGTAATTGAAATGAACAAAGCTGAATTAATCGCAGCAATGGCTGCAAAAACAGGTGAAACAAAAAAAGCAGCTGAAGGCGCAGTAAATGCTTTCATAGAAATCATAACAGAAGAACTTAAAAAAGGAGAAAAAGTTCAACTAGTTGGATTTGGTTCTTTTGAAGTAAGAAAAAGAGCAGCTAGAAAAGGAAGAAATCCACAAACTAAAGAAGAAATCAAAATACCTGCATCAAAAGCTCCAGTATTCAAAGCTGGTAAAGCATTAAAAGATTTAGTAAACAAAAAATAATTAGAATTTTATATAAATATATAAATATATGGGTAAAAGGGCTATAAGAAAATAGCTCTTTTTACGTATAAAATAAAAACTTCCCCGAATATGAAGTTTGCATATTCGGGGAAGGTTGGAGGTTTAACGTCCCTTCTTATACATAGTACAAGAAGAAACAATCAGCTGACCGAGTTGTCTGTAGCTGAATAATTCAGCTCCTGCCGTGATAAACGGATATTTTTCTATCCGTTTGCTACGACAGACACTTTCCTTGATGGGCAAATGCCCCATACGAATCCAGAACAATCCATCTGAGTCCGATACTTTAGGACAGCCACGATTTTCAAAACTGCCTAATGCATGGCAATACATACACTCCGGACATAAGTGTATGCCTGGATTTTCCAAACGGACGTTCAGCCCATTTAGAGGTACTCTTCCAATTGCAAATTCGTCTAAGGCCAATGGTCTTTTAACGATTACCATTGCCTCATTATCCGGCATTTGCAATCTTAATTGCAATATTTGTTCTTTCGTGAAACTTTCTGTCTCACAAGAAAAACTTTTTTCAGTTACTTTTTCGGATTTCCCTCCTTGACTGTGTGTCCTGTACTCTTCAATCCGCAGGCAACTTTTAGAGCCATCATAGATAGCTTTTAGGTAGCCCATTGTGTCATTAATCTTTTCTAACATTTGATACATAAAGCAAACCTCCTTAGAACGATACATCGCTCTAAAATTAATATTATGACAAAAATAATGTGCCATAATAATATTATAGCACATTATGTAAAATTAATCAATCTAAATCAACTTTAATATGAACATCACGCAATTGATCTCTTTTAACATTTCCTGGAGCTCCCATCATCAAATCTTCTGCTTTACTATTTAGAGGGAATGCAATAACTTCCCTGATTGAATCTGAATCAGTCAAAAGCATAAGCATCCTATCAATACCAGGTGCAATGCCTGCATGAGGTGGGGCACCATATTGGAAAGCATTATATAAAGCTCCAAACTTAGACCTAACCTCATCTTCAGTATATCCAGCCATAGTAAATGCCTTTAGCATTATCTCTATGTCGTGGTTTCTAACAGCACCTGAAGAAAGTTCTATTCCGTTACAAACTATATCATATTGATATGCTAAAATTTCAAGAGGATCTTGTGTATTCAAAGCTTCTAAGCCGCCTTGTGGCATTGAAAATGGGTTATGGCAAAATGCCAATTTACCATGTTCATCTAGCTCAAACATTGGAAAGTCTATAATCCAGCAAAATGCAAAAGAATTTTCATCAATCAAATCCAATCTCTTGCCAAGCTCTTCTCTAATTTCACCTGATAAAACATCTACAACACCTGGAACTTCAGCTATAAAGAACAAGCAATCACCAGGCTTTGAATTAGTCCTCTCAAGCATAGCTTCTCTTGCATCATCAGGGATAAACTTAGCAATAGGGCCTTGGAAAGACCTATCTTCCAAAATTCTTAACCAAGCAAGACCTTTAGCCTTTAAATCCTTAATAGCATAGTCAGTCATACCTTCAAAGAAACTACGTGGCCTATCACCAACATCATGAGTTGCAATAACTCTGACTAATTTATTCTTAAAAGCATTTAAGCCAACATGTTCAAAAATATCAGTAACATCAACAATTTCAAGTGGATTTCTTAAATCTGGCTTATCAGTACCATACTTAAGCATAGCATCTTTGTAAGCAATCCTTGGAAAAGGATATTTACCAATTTTTTTACCAGAAAATTCCTTAAAAGTATTGTAAATCACAGGCTCCATAACTTGAAAAACATCTTCTTGAGTACTATAAGCCATCTCAACATCTAATTGGTAAAACTCACCTGGAGCTCTGTCGGCCCTTGCATCTTCATCTCTAAAGCAAGGTGCAATTTGAAAATACTTGTCAATTCCAGCCACCATCAAAAGTTGTTTAAACTGCTGAGGTGCTTGAGGTAAAGCATAAAACTTACCTGGGTGTAACCTACTAGGCACCAAATAATCTCTAGCTCCTTCAGGAGATGAACTCGTAAGAATAGGCGTTTGAACTTCAAGAAAACCTCTCTCAATCATCTGATTTCTCAAAAATTGAAGTACCTTTGCTCTCAAAATCAAATTGTTTTTCAACCTATCATTTCTCAAATCAAGAAATCTATATTGAAGACGCAAATCCTCTCTAACATCTTGATTTGTATTTATTTCAAAAGGTAAATTTTTAGTCCTTTTACCCAAAATCTTAATTTCTTCAATACGAATTTCAACCAAGCCAGTCTTTAGCTTAGGATTAACAGTTTCTTCATCTCTTTTCTTAACTTCACCAAAAACAGTAACAGAAGACTCAATTGGAATATGTGAAGCAAAATCAACATCTTCAGCTTTTCCAGAGGTAACAACTTGTGTAATTCCATACATATCTCTAATGTCAAGAAAAACAAGCCCACCAAGGTCACGTATAGTTTGGACAAAACCAGCTATCCTAACCTTTTTACCAACATCTTCTAAACTGATTTGATTACAAGTGTAAGTTCTGTATTCGTTCATTAAAAAGACCTCCTATATGTAAACAAACTATAACCTATATTTTAATACAGTATAGGCCATTTTGTCAAGTTTTAAACAATGAAGTTTTTTGCCAAAAGGGACGTAGCAAAATGGCAAAAAATTGCCAAAAAGGTAAGTCCCCTCTGGCAAAAATTTATATATTGTAGTATAATAAGTGCATAAGTTAAAATTATTGAGAAGGAGCAAATAAATGGATAATATAAAAGTACTAATAAACGAAAAGAGGTTAGAAAAACGTATAAAGGAGATAGCAGAAAAAATTGAGAAAGACTATGAGGGCAAGGAGATTGTTTTTATTGGAATTTTAAAAGGTTCTGTTATGTTTATGACAGAGCTTGCTAAAAATATTAAAAGTGATGTGCAATTCGATTTTATGGATGTTTCAAGTTATGAGGGAACAGAAAGCACAGGGACTATAAAAGTAAACAAGGATTTAAGAGATTCAATTGAAGGCAAAGATGTAATTATTGTGGAAGATATTATTGATACAGGTAGGACTTTGACTTATTTATTAGATTATTTGAAGAAAAAAAATCCAAAGAGTATTAGAATTGCAACGATGCTTTCTAAGCCATCTAGGAGAGTTTTAGAACTAAATGTTGATTATATAGGCTTTTCTATAGAGGATAAGTTTGTTGTGGGCTATGGCTTAGATTATGATGAAAAGTACAGAAATTTACCTTTTATAGGATATATTGAGCAATAAAAAATGAGAGTCCTTAAATATTTTTTATTATGCGAATTGAAAGATGATGTTTTAAGTGATTTTAAAATTGGAGGATTATAGATGTGTTTGACATAGAAGCAGAACTAAAAAAGTTGCCAGATAAGCCAGGTGTGTATGTTATGCATGATAAAGATGACAAAATTATATATGTGGGCAAGGCGGTTTCGCTAAAAAACAGGGTTAGGCAGTATTTTAGAAAAACGAATAAAACAGAGAGAATTAAGAAAATGGTTAGTCTTATTGACCATTTTGAATATATTGTGGTAGACAATGAAGCGGAAGCATTGATTTTGGAATGTAATTTGATAAAGAAGAACAGGCCTAAATTCAATGTTTTATTAAAAGATGATAAAACATATCCTTACATAAAAATTGATGTAAAGTCTGATTATCCAGGTGTTTTTTTGACTAGAAGAGTTGTAAATGATGGCTCCAAATATTTTGGCCCTTACGCTAACCCAGGTGCTGCAAAGGAAATGGTCAATTTTATTAAAGAAAAGTATAAAATTCGCCAGTGCAGGGTTTTAAAGGAAAGGACTAGGCCATGCCTAAATTACCACATTCAAAGGTGTTTGGCGCCTTGCATGGGGTATGTTACAAAAGAGGAATATAAAAAACAGATAGATGAAATTATAGATTTGCTAGATGGCAAGATAGATAAGCTTGTAAAAGAATTAGAAAAAGAGATGAATGAGGCATCTCAAAATTTGGAATTTGAAAAAGCAGCATATTTAAGGGATAAGATTCAGGCGATTGAGCGAGTTTCTGAAAAGCAGAAGGTTTCAAATATTTCAGAAAATAATATTGATGTAATAGGTATTGCAAGGTCTGAAATTGAAATTTGCATAGAAATCTTTTTTGTGCGTGGAAGTAAAATGATAGGAAGAGAGCATTATTTTTATAATGACTTGAATGATATGGACGATAAAGAAATTTTGTCTGGTTTTATAAAACAGTATTACTTAGACAATCCTAATATTCCTAATAAAATAATGATAAGGGAAGAAATTGAGGATAAATCGGCAATAGAAAGCTGGCTATCAACAGAGTTAGGAAAAAAGGTGGAAATAAAAAGCCCTAAAAAGGGCGAAAAGCTTAGGTTTGTGGAAATGGCAGAAAATAATGCAAGAGTAACTTTGGAAAACAAAGAAAAAGACAAAAGCGAAGTTTTGATGGAGCTAAAAGATGCTTTAAAATTAGACAAACTTCCAAGGAAAATAGAAACTTACGACATTTCAAACATTTCAGGAGAATACACAGTTGGCGGAATGTGTGTTATGGAAGATGGCGTTATTAAAAAGAACCTATCACGCAGGTTTAGAATAAAAACGGTATACGGTCAAGATGACCCAAGATGTACAGAAGAAGTTATTACAAGAAGATTAAAGCACTCAATAGGAGAAGAAGCTGAAAAAAGCAAAGCTTTCGGAAGGCTTCCAGATGTCATTTTCGCAGATGGCGGAATAACTCAAATTCGAGCAATAAAAAGGGCCATTGCTACTGTGCAAGCAGAAGCACCAAATGTAAAGCTTGATATTCCAGTATTTGGAATGGTAAAAAACGATAAGCACCAGACAAGAGCGCTAATTGATGAAAATAGAAATGAAATAAAGTTGTCACAAAATCTGATGAATCTAATTACGAAATTTCAAGACACAGTACATGATACAGCAATTTCTTACCACAGAAAGCTTCGTGAAAAAGAAATAACAAAATCAGAGTTAGACAATGTAAAAGGAATTGGCGAAGTAAAGAAAAGGGAATTGTTGAAAAAATTTGGAAGCGTGCAAAAAATAAAAGAGGCAACTCCTCAAGAACTTATGGAAGTAAAGGGAATAACAGAAAAGTTGGCAAACGAAATATTAAAAGACTTGAAATAGCATGGAACATTAAATAATATTGGCGTTCTGCATGCAATATTTACATAATTTGCAAAAAATAAAGAAAAGTGGTATAATTAGAAGTGACATAAAAATTTTAGAAAAGTTGATTAGGAGGAAAAAATCATGAGCAGAAGAAACAGAATGGTCAAGACGGAAAAACGGTTTTGCTGCATTCGGAATGCAGTAATCGGTGCAGCAGTGATTTTGCTAGTGGGGCTATTTGCGAGAGGTCCGTTGGCAACGGACCTAGTCGGAGTACTTCAGCAACTGGGTGCTGCTTTCGCAAACAGCTGGCTGGCTGCTTATGGAGGCAGCGATGTTGGTGGCAAGGTATTCCTAATGATTGCAGCAGCATATTTTGCAACCGTTGTCGTCCTTTTGGTGAAGGACAGAAAAGAGCGGAAGCAAAAAGAAAGCAACCAAAAAGGTCAAACGATAAAGCATACTGCTACGAGACATGAAAAAGACCAGAAGAATCCAAAATCAACGGCACTTTCCAAGGTCATTGACCTTGAGAAAAAAGAAAATCGCATAAGCTAAAGCGGTTTATGGCTGGCAAAACCTACACGGTGGAGCCAGTCTTTTTTTGGGTGTTTTTGGGGACGGAGGAAAAAAACATCCTTTTTATTTTTGTGGATGTACTTTTTTGGCAAAAAATTGCCAAAAAGGCCCGTTCCTCATGGCGTTTTTGGAATAATAAATGTCAATAAGAGACTGTCTAGCCAAATCGTCTACTGTTATTTTCATATAATTCTTCCATTTCCTTCTCAAGTTCTTCTAAAGTTATAGTTCTTCCGTTCTTTATATCATCTGCACTTTTTGTAAGTTCTATAAAAACATATAAATCATATAATGAACTATAGAATGTACCATCATCAGTTGGTGCTTTTATTACTAACGTAACAAAAAAATAATCAAAATGTCATGAAAATGTAAAATAAAACTAAAAGTGCTAAAAAACAACAAATTTTTGGCAAGTCAGGATTGATATATTTTTGCTTGTCAGAAATTACTATTTACTTTTTTTAAAAATATCTTATTATTAGTATGAAAGTAGTAAAAAATACAATCTCAAGTTTGACACTTTTAAAAGAGTGAAAAGTCTGTAACGCAATATATATTTGTGATATAGACTTTTTTATGATATTGATAAAAAATGCGTGATTTTTATTTCTTTTTAGTAGAGTAAAAAATTTTTTTCATATCTTTTAAAGTAGTTATTTCATAATCTGTCCTAAACTTAAATACTTTGTGCAATTCATCAGTTAAAGATGTTCGTGTATATGCAGGAATATATCCTATGCCTTCTAGTTCTCTTAAATTCATACTTCTTAGTGTTTGAATAATTTCGCAGCTTGTATATTTTTCTTGTAATTTAGTTCTAAAATTCTATAAATTAAAAGTGCTAAGAAACAAGTTGTAAAATGTGCTTTAATTCTATCATCTCTTTTTAAATATACTGGTCTAGCTTTAAAGTCTGATTTTAAAATTCTAAAAGATTCTTCAATTTCCCATCTTCTTTTATTTACTTTAATAATTTCACTGATGTCATCTTCTAAAGTAGTACAAACAGCATAAAATCCATCAAATATTGCTTCTTTATCAATTGCTGATTGATTTAAAGAAAAAACTTTTTTATCAGCAATTTCACCATCGTTAGTAACGGAAGAAGATTTGATAAAACGCTTTGGGTCATTTTGTCTATTTTTTGAAATTGAAGTAGGATTATCAATTAGTTTTTGAGCTCTTTCAATTTGATTAGTTCTAATCTTTTT
>CALXJQ010000062.1 GCA_944388665.1 uncultured Clostridia bacterium | reverse complement strand
CTTACAAATATTGCAAAACCAAATATTTGTGTAATTACAAATATAGGAACATCACATATTGGAAATCTTGGCTCAAGAGAAAATATCTTAAAGGCTAAACTTGAAATTTTAGAGGGAAGTAACAATCCAACTGTTATTATTAATAATGACAATGATTTATTACATAAATGGTATGAAGAAAATAAAAATAATTACAAAATATACACTTATGGAATAAAAACTAAAAGTGATGTAATGGCTAAAAATATCATTCTTAATGAAGATTCCAGCGAATTTGATTATGAAAATGTACACATAAATGTACCTGTAGGCGGCGAACACTTTATTCTAAATTCTTTATGTGCAATAGCTGTTGGAAAAATTTTAAATATTGAACTTAACAAAATATCAGAAGGAATTGCAAGCTTCGAACTTACCAAAAATAGAATGGATATTACAGAAAAAAATGGAATAAAAATTATTAATGATGCCTATAATGCAAGCTTAGAATCTATAAAAGCAAGCTTAAAATACTTATCAAATTTGAATAATAAACGAAAAATTGCAGTTTTGGGTGATATTTTAGAAGCTGGAGATTATGCAGAAGATATTCACAAAAAAGTAGGAAATGAAGTTGTTAAAAATAAAATTGATATTTTAATTTGCAGTGGCAAAAATGCAAAATACATTGCTTCTCAAGCAGAAATTGATGGAATGAATAAAGATAAAATATGGTATTTAAAAGATAATAAAGCAATCGCAGACAAAATCAAGGCAATTGCTAAGCCGGGTGATGTAGTGCTAATTAAAGCTTCTAATGGACTAAAATTTTACGAAATTCCACAAATGTTATAATTTTTTTATTTTATATATTTTTTTTCGTCAAAATATGATATAATTAAATTGCAATTTTTATAAATAAAAGGAGATTTACATGCGCGAAAACGAAGAAAATATAGATGCGAAAACAACAGAAAATATTGAAAAAAAAGCTGTTGTAACTGAAAATAACAATGCCGAAAAAAAATACAATAATTATGAAAAAAGCAATTATACAAACATAGAATTTAAACCTTTGCAAGATAACTCAGAAGCAAAACCTAAAAGCAAAATAAAATCTGCGATAGGTACTATTTTTGCCATAATAATTACAATGTTAGTAGTAGCTTTTGGAGCATTTACAGTATATAATGCTGTAAATACTAATATTATTTCAGGCGTAAGCATAAAAGGAGTAGATGTTGCGCACAAAAGCAAATCAGATGCTAGAAGTGAAGTCGAAAATTATTTAGCAAATGCGCTTCCTGAAGAAATAAAAATAAAACATGGAGACTTTGAATCTACTATATCACTTTCACAGATGAATGTGAAATTTGACGTAAAAACAGCAGTAAACTCAGCATACGCAATTGGTAGAAATGGAAATATTTTTCAAAATGATTTTCGCATTATAAGTTCATATTTTAATAAAGTTAATATAGAGCCAGCGCTAACATTAGATACAGAGCAACTTTCAACAACTTTATCAGATCTTTCATCACAATTGCCAGATGCTGTAGTTCAAAGCAGTTATTACATAGATGGAAACAACTTAATTATTACTGCAGGAAAAGAAGGAAATGTTGTTGATGTAGAACAAACCATTCAAAACATTAAAAATGCAATTTCAAGTTTTTCTTTTGATACACCTGTTGAAATTGCTGTAAAAACTCAGCAGCCAGATGAAATCGATGTTGACAAAATACATAATGAAATCTATAAAGAAGCAAAAGATGCCTATTATACTACAGACCCATTTACAGTATATCCTTCTGAGAATGGTGTAGATTTCAAATCTTCAGTAGAAGATGTAAAGGCTAGTATTGCTGCTGAACAAAAAGATGAGTACACAGTTCCTTTAAAGATTATATATCCTAGTGTAACTACAAACATGATTGGCACAGAAGCTTTTCCAGATTTACTTGGAGAATTTTCTACTAGATATTCAGTTAGTGATAGAGATAGAACAACAAATCTTCGATTAGCAGCAAATAAGGTAAATGGTACTGTTTTAATGCCTGGTGAGACTTTCTCATATAATACAGTTGTTGGGGAAAGAACAATTGCAGCAGGCTATAAAGAAGCACCAATATATGTAAGTGGTCAGGTGGTAGATGGACTTGGTGGAGGTATTTGTCAAATATCTTCTACTATATACAATGCTGTAGTTTATGCTAATTTAGATATAGTGGAAAGGTCAAACCATCAATTTGTGCCTTCTTATGTAACAGCAAGTAGAGATGCAACAGTTGTATATGGGTCACTTGATTTTAAATTTAAAAACAATAGAAATTATCCAATAAAAATACTTGTTACAGTTTCAAATGGCGTTGCTGATTGCAAAATATATGGGCTAAAGCAAGATAATGATTATGATGTACAAATTTCTTCTTATGAGACAGGAAGGACAGCAACAGCAATTTACTCCGAAGCATATAAAATTTTGAAAAGAAATGGGCAAGTAGTAGATAAAGTACTTTTATCTAAAGACACATATAAAAGACATTAATTAAAATTAGATTTTTTAAAGACTATTTCGGTATTTCTAACTGAAATAGTCTTTAAAACTATGGATTTTTTTAAAAAATATGTTATAATAAAAATACCTATTTGGGGGAGGATGTCTAAAATGGTTGTAAAGAATTACTATAAAATACTTGGATTAGAAACAAGCAATGTTTCATTAGAAGAAATAAAATTAGCATATAGGGCAGCTGCAAAAAAATATCATCCAGACTTAAATGTTGGTGATAGTTTGGCAGAAGAAAAGATAAAAGATATAAATGAAGCCTATAGAATTTTATCAGTTCCAGCTTCGAAAAGGAAGTATGACAGAGTATGGAATTCTAAATTTGGGCGAGGAAGAAAAGCCTTTACAGGAAAAGCAAATAAAGGTACAATTTTAAATATGTTCTTAGGCACAATGGATAAAAAAAATAGCACACAAGAAAATATGGAAAATAAATCCCCAGTAAGAGGAGAAAATGTGGAAACAGAAATATATGTTAGCATAAGAGAAGCATATTATGGCCTTGAAAAGAAAATATCAATAAAGAATGTTGAAGGAAAATCTAAAATAATTACAGTAGCCATACCAGCAGGTATACTTGATGGGGAAAAAATTAGGCTCATAGGTCAAGGCAAAAAAGGCCAAAATGGCGGTAAAAATGGAGACCTTTTTATAAAAATAAATATACAAAATGACAACAAATTTAGACTTGATGGTTGCGACATATATACAGATTTACTTTTAACACCATGGGATGCAGCTTTAGGCACAAGGTGTACTATACAAACAATTGATGACGAAGCTAGTGTATATATTCCTCAGGGCGTACAAAGCGGAGAAAAAATAAAAATACCTAATAAAGGGTATAAACAAAATGATAATAAAAGAGGAGATTTGATTGCAGAAATAAAGATAGTTGTACCAAAAAAACTAACCAAACAAGAAAAAGCATTATTTGAAAAATTGAAGGCTATATCAAAATTTAGCCCAAGGGCAGAAAAAATATAGAGTATACATAAAAAAATATTGACAAAGTCCTTATTTTTAAGTATAATTAATAATAGTTGATAACAAAAGACAAACTATGGATTAAAGCATAGAAATGAGGTGTAATAAATGGATTATGTACAAGGAAAACACTTCAGTATAACAGATCCAGAAGGAGTAAATACTGTAATTTATGAGGTGTATAAAACAAAAAAAGAATATCTAAATCAATACCCTAAATATACAGTATCAAGGTTAGACCATACTGAAGAAATTGTAGGAAATTTAAATAAAAAAACATTTTATGTCGAAGATCCACGGTAAAGATGGAAACCAGTTAGTAATTTTATCTTTTGGAAAAGATAGGGTTGTTATAAACTCTGGTTTATTACTAGGTGATGAAGTAAAAATAACTAAAAAGCCTATACCATTTAAGTATAATACAATATATTCAGAGGAAGGGACTGAAATAAAGGATATTAGTTATACTCCAAACTTAAAAAGACAAATATCTATAATAGACCCAGAAACTACAGAAGAGATAAAACCTGTGCTTTATTATGATGAAAAAACTAATGAAGTAAAGGGCAAGTGCAAATTAAAACCTTATAAGTCTTATTTCGCATTTGAAATAAGAGATGATAAACAGGGAGGAGAGTAAAAATGCCAACTAAAAGGGAATATATAGAAGGTCCAGCAGGAAAAGATGACAACTTTAGTATTACTGCAATAGTCGCTCAGATTAACAAAATTAAAGAAGATAAGGAATCAGAAAAAGAATCTTTGTTATCAGTTAGTAATTCAACAGTATTAAGTACAGATTTAAATAGGGGCGTTAGCATAACAGCTTATGATAACAAACCAGCAAAAACAACTAAAAGTAAGACAAAAGGCAAAACAGAAAAAAACAGGTAGAGTATATACAAAAGAGTGGTGAAGAGAATGAACTACAAAATAGCAGGGGCAATAAAGAAAAACAGGAAAAATTTTATAATATTTATATTACTATGGCTATTTATAGCCATAGTGTTGCTTGCACCATTTGCACATAGTACATATATAGCAAAGCAAAGTGGTACAATGGATTTATCATTATTTCTTGAAACTTTTGGAACATCAATAGTACAGCCATTTAGTGCCTTGGGAAGTGTATTCTCAGAAGGGGCATCAGGCACTTATATATCAACACTTATAGTAGTAACAATTTTTTATGCTATCTTTTTCTTTATAGGGTTCGCAAAATCAGCACCTAAAAATGAATATACAGACATAGAACATGGCTCAAGTGATTGGAGCGAACATGGAGAACAATACAAAGTATTAGATAAAAATAAAGGAATAATATTAGCAGAAAATAACTATTTACCAGTAAACAAGCGTGGAAATGTAAACGTGTTGGTAGTTGGACGGTTCAGGTTCAGGTAAATCATCTTCATATTCAATACCAAATGCATATCAAATGTTAGGTTCTTATGTATTTACAGACCCAAAGGGAGAACTTTATGATACAACTGCTGGGTATTTAAAACAACATGGATATGATATTAAAGTTTTAAACTTAGTAAGGCCACAATATAGTGATGGATATAATCCGCTAATGCACGTGGCTTCAGATATAGATGTAGATGTAATAGCAAACACAATAGTAAAAGGCCAAAAGTCAGAAATGGGAAGTCAAGACCCATACTGGGATGATATGGCAGAAATGCTATTAAAAGCATTGATATATTATTTAATAGCTACAAGGCCAGATGAAGAACAAAACTTAGCAAGTTGTGCAGAACTTGTTAGGGCAGCAAATACAAATGGAGGCAGTAACTTATTAACAGAACTAATGAGCCAGCTTCCTTATGATCATCCAGCTAGAATGTATTATAAATCTGTGGAAATAGCTTCAGACAAAACTTATGCATCAATATTAAGTTCATTGCAATCAAAATTAGGAAAATTTGATTCCAAAGAAATTGCAGAACTAACCTCAACAGATACAATAAATTTTGAAGAAATAGGAAGTAGAAAAACAGCAGTATATGTTATCTCATCAGATACACACACAGCGTATGACTTTTTGCTTACAATTTTCTTCTCACAGATGATACAACAATTATATGATTACGCAGATCAAAATGGCGGAAAGCTAAAAGAACAAACATTTTTCATACTAGATGAATTTGCAAACATCGGAAAAATACCAGATTTTGATAAAAAAATATCAACTTCAAGAAGTAGAAATATTTCATTTAGTGTTATCTTACAAAACATAGATCAATTAGAAGCAGTATATGAAAAATCTTACGAAACTATTATGGGTAACTGCGATACACACTTATTCCTAGGAAGTAACTCATATAAAACACTTGAATATTTTTCAAAAGCTTTAGGTGAGAAAACAATAGAAAGAGACAATATTTCAGTAAACAGAGATAAACAAAACATGAGAACAGGTAAAAGTGTTTCAGATCAAATAATGGCAAGAGCTTTAATGACGCCAGACGAATTACGTAGGCTAGATAGAGATGAATGTATAATATTTGAAAGCGGCATAAGACCAATAAAAGCAAAGAAATTCTATTATTTTAAACATCCAATGGCAAAAGAAATGGAAGCTTGTAAAATAAGTCATAATGACATAGGAGAGATTGACAGAGGAACTTGGAGAAAGTATAATCCTTACAATCCTTATGTGCCAGGTCAAGAAGAAAAGCCACAACAAGACTTAAAAGTTGAATCTTTAGATGATTTATTTGAAGATGAAGATACAAGTGTTGAAACAAAACCAACAGAAGAAAAACCAATAATTGAAGAAGCACCAGTTTTACCTCAAGAGCCAGAAGAAAATGAAAATACAGCAGATGAATATGACTTGCAAAAAGAGCTAGAAGCAAAATTTGATGAATTATTTGGAAAACCAAATGATGATGAATAATGGCCACTAGGGTGAAATCCCTAAGTGGCTTTTTTAATGTAATATAAGGAGGAGTTAAAAGTTGAAATTTGTACATATAGCAGATACACATTTTGATAGACCTTTTATAAATCTTTCAGACAAAGACATACTAGGAGACCTAAGGAGAATGGACCAAAGAAAGGCTTTTAAAAAGGCAATAGATTATATTAAAGAAAACAATATAGAGTTTTTGTTTATTTCAGGGGACTTATATGAGCAACAATATATAAAACAATCAACAATTGAATATATAAACAATTTATTTAAAGAAATTCCTAATACAAGAATTTTTATAAGCCCAGGCAATCATGATCCATACATAAAAAATTCTTATTACAACAAATTTAACTGGAGTGAAAATGTGAAAATCTTTTCATCTAAAATAGAAAAAGTATCTACTGATGAAGCAAATATCTATGGATATGGGTTTGACGATTTTTATTGCAGAGAATGTGGTTTAGAAAATTTTGAAATTAATGATAAACAAAAATTAAATATATTAATAATGCATGCAACATTAGATGGCTCTAAAACAGTAGAAAAACCATATAATCCAATTTCAAAACAGTTGTTGCAATCTAAAGGGTTTGACTATATAGCATTAGGCCATATTCATAAACTATCTTACAATGATGAACCTAACCAAAATATTGTATACCCAGGCTCAACCGTATCCCTTGGATTTGACGAACTTGGAGAGCATGGCATGATTGTGGGAGAACTAAACGAAGAAAAAAAATTAAAATTAGAATTTTTGCCACTAGATGAAAAAGAATTCAAAGTAACACAACTAGATGTTTCTGAGATATATTCAAAAGAAGAATTGATTGAAAAAATAAATACACTTGAAATTCCAGAAAATATCTACTTGAAGGTAGAACTTATTGGCAACAGAAATTTCGAGATTGATATTTATGATATAATTAAATACTTGTCAAACAATCAGATAATTAAAATAAAAGATTTTACAAAATTAGCATATAACCTAGAAAAAATACAAAATGAAAACACATTAAGAGGATTATTTGCGGAAAAGATGAACGAAAAATTAAAATCAGAAGAACTCACTGAAGAACAAAAAAATATTATAGAAAAAGCAATAGAAATTGGATTCGAAGCATTACAATAGGCTTTTAATTAATATTTTAAGAAAGGAGAAAAACTTTGAAAATAAAAAAAATAGAAATAAATTCTTTTGGAAAACTAAAAAATAAACAATTAGATTTAGAAGAAGGCATAAATGTAATTTATGGTAAAAATGAAGCAGGTAAATCTACACTATTAAACTTTATTGTAGATTCACTTTATGGAATTGCAAAAACTAAAAATGGTAAAGAAATTTCAGACTATGAAAAATATACGCCTTGGAGTGGAGAAGACTTCTCAGGTAATTTAGAGTATGAGCTAGACAATAAAAATAAATATAAAATAGTAAGAGATTTCAAGAAAAAAAATCCAAAAATATATAATGAAAATATGCAGGAAATCTCGAAAGAATTTAACATAGATAAAACAAAAGGCAACGAATTTTTTTACGAACAAACAAAAGTCGATGAAGAATTATTTTTATCAACAGTTGTAGTAAATCAAAATGAAGTAAAATTGCAACCCAAAGACCAAAACATATTGATACAAAAGCTTGCTAACCTAGTCGGAACTGGAGACGACAATGTCTCTTATAAAAGAGCAATTGATCGAATAAATAGGCGTCAATTAGAAGAAATTGGCACCGAAAGATCTAGGGAAAAGCCAATTAACGTACTTACAAGAAATGTTCAAAACTTAGAGCAAGAAAAACAAGAACTACAAAAATATGAAAACGAAAAATATAATATTGAAGAAAATAAAAATAAATTAATTTCAGAAATAAATGAATTAGAAAATGAAAATAATTTATTAAAAGAAATAAAAATAATTAAAGAAAAAGAAAAAATAGAAAATGAAAAAATAAAAATGAAAGAA
>CALXJQ010000061.1 GCA_944388665.1 uncultured Clostridia bacterium | reverse complement strand
TTTCTGGAAGTTCAAATACAAACTCTGGTAGTTCAAGTGGTTCTACTAATTCAGGTAGCACTGGCAGTGCTAGTAATTCTGGTGGCTCAAATAGTACAAGAAATACGAATAATACTACTACCAATACTTCAAGTTCAAACAATGCAGAAAACTCTAGCAATGCAAATTTGAGCAATCTAGGTATCAGACCAAATGACTTTTCTGGATTTAAACCAAGTGTAACAATATATGATGTTACAGTGCCTGAAGATGTTGATTCTGTTGAGGTATATGCAACAGCACAGAGTTCAAGTGCAGAAATTAGTGGAACTGGAACAATTGATTTGGATGAAGGCACAACAACAGTAGAAGTTACTGTAACTGCAGAAGATGGAACGACTAAAACATATACACTTAACATTACTAGAGGCGCAGAAAGCTCTGAAAATGATAGTGATAGTTCTAGCGTAAGTGATGGCAATGGCCTAAAGAGTTTAACAGTAAATGATTTGCAACTTGATCCTGAATTTGATACAAACACATATAACTATACTGTAAAATACATTGGTGAAGACACATCTTTGAATGTGCAAGCAGAACCCACAAGTGAAGACTATGATGTAGAAATAGTGGGTAATGAAAATTTGCAGGAAGGAGAGAATACTATAACAATATTAGTGGCTGATGATTCTGGCGAAAATGTTGCTACATATCAAGTAATAGTTAATAAAAGTTTAGTTGATGAAGAAGCTATTGCTAGGCAAGAAGCACAAGAAAGACAGCAGAAAATGCTGATAATAGCAGGTGCTGTGATTTTGCTGATAATCATTATAGTAACTATAATTATTGTTAAAAAAAGAAAAAGCAAAAATTATGCTGAAGAATTTTCTGGAGTTCCTTTTTATGGAATGAATAAGGAAAATGCAGAATCAGAAAAGTCAAAAGACTTAAAAAAGGATAATGAGGCAGAAGATTACGACTTGCCAAAGGCTTTGAGGAAAGAAGCAAACTTAATTGATGATGATAATAAAGACTTAAAAGATAGCGACAAAAATCGACACGGAAAGAGATTTAAATAATCATAATAATAAATAACAAAAAATTATCTATTATAATATAAGTTAAGAGGATTCAATAGTTGAACCCTCTTTTTGAAGTCTTATAGGAGATTAGCAACATCCTCCTCTGTTACCACCACAGCAGCAGCATATTAAAAGTATAAGGATTATAATCCAGCAACAATCGTCACCAAATCCGAATCCACCGCATCCTCTATTCTCTGGCATAGCCTAGACCTCCTTCCATGTAAAGAACTATGTTTTCTTGTTGTTTCCTTTGTATGGTATATAATATGAAAATTAAAAAAATGTGTTACAGAATTTATTTTCAACTTCACTTGTAATTCACTCAAAACTGATATAAAATATATATGGTTTATAGGTTATGCCATAAAAACCTAAATTTAGAAAACAAGGGAAATGCAAAAATGTCAGAAGAAACTACAAAACATTTAAAGAGAATAGGGGAAATTTTTAGTGATTACAAGGGCACTTCAAACATAAAATATGCTACAGTAAATGGCCTAGATGTAATCAAAAAAACAAATACCCTAGAAGTATATTTGTATTTTGATGAATATATAGAAGTAAAGGACTTGTGGGACTTTGAAAAGTTTTTGAAGGAAAGATTTCAATTCAAAAATGTTGACATAAAAATGAAATATCACGAAAAGGTACAACTAAGGCCTATTAAAGATGAGTGGAAAAACATTATTGCATATATGGCACATAAATATCCTTTAACAAAGCCGATGTTACTATTGAAAAGTGATGTTGAAGAGGATGAGGAAAACCGTAAAATTAAAATCAGCATGCACATAAAAGGTGCAGATTTTTTGAAGGCTAAAAAAACAGACAAAGAATTGCAAAAAGTGATAAAAAATTTATTTGAAAAGGATTATACAATTGAATTAACTGAAAATATTACAGAGGAAGACATTAGAGAGATTAGAGAAAAATTACATAGAGAAGAGGAGCAGATTATAGAGCACATTGAGAATGAAAATAGGCAGCTACTTGCAGAAAAGCAAAAGGCTCAACAGAGTGCTGGAGGGGATATGCCCGATTATAGTGAATATATGCCTCCATTACCAGATGAGAGTTACATCCCTGCTGAGTTAGAAGAAGCGGAGTTACAGCCTAAGGCAGAAGTTAAAGAATACATATTAGGAAAGTCTTCAAAGGCAAAGGAAAAGTTGGTTAAAATAAAGGATTTAACCGCAAATGATGGAAGGGTAACTTTAGAAGGTAGATTAATAAATTCTGAAGTGCGCGAGACTAGGTCTGGAAAGGGAATGGTCATATTTGACATTTATGATGGAACAGGCACAATTACTTGCAAATCATTTGGAAAAGACTATGCAGAAGGAAAAGAAATTTTGAGCAAAATTGAAAGTGCTCATGCAATAAAGGTAATTGGAAAAGCCGGACTAGATACATTTGCAGGAGATGTTACTGTAATTGCAAATACCATAATGGAGACTGACGCAGATATACCTGATATGCCAGAAGAAAAGGAACAAGAAGATACACCATTGATTTTGGGTGTGATGCATAACATTACAGACGAGTTGACTAAAGTGGAAGATATTGGCGTTGACTCTGGAAAAGTTGTGATAAGTGGTGAAGTTATTTATTCTGAAGATAGAACTTTAAAATCAGGTAAAACACTATTTAGCTTTGATGTGTTTGATGGCACAAGCACTATAACCTGTAAGGCATTTTTAAACAAAGATAGTGCAAAAACGACAATGAAGCGTATTCAAAGTGCTAAAGGCGTAAAAGTTGAAGGAAATGCTCAGATGGATACATTCGCAAATGAAATTACAATTCTTGCAAATACGATAATTGAAACTGATGGATTAAAAAAGAGCGTAAGGCAAGATAATGCTGAAGTTAAGAGGATTGAGCTACATTTGCATACCAAGATGAGTCAGATGGATGCCATAACATCTGCAACAGACCTAATAAAAAGGGCTATGAAGTGGGGCATGAAGTCAATTGCAATTACTGACCACGGCGTTGTGCAGGCTTTCCCGGAAGCTCATAAGTTACTTGGATATGACAACCCAGATATGAAAATAATTTATGGAATGGAAGCCTACCTTGCACCAGATAAAAATGCAATTGTGGCAAATAGCAAAGGCCAAAGCATAGATACAACATATTGCGTGCTAGACTTAGAGACTACTGGATTTTCGCCTGTGACAGAAAAGATTACTGAAGTTGGAATAATGAAAATAAAAAACGGTGAGGTGCTAGAGGAGTTTAGTGAATTTGTAAACCCAGAAAAACACATTCCAGAAAGGGTTACAGAAGTTACTAATATCACTGATGATATGGTAAAAGATGCACCAACAATTGCAGAATTATTTCCCAAAATTCTTGATTTTATTAAAGGAACTGTACTTGTTGCACACAATGCGCCTTTTGATATTGGATTTTTAAAGAGAAATGCTAAAGAACTTGGCTATGAATTTGACTTTACTTGCTTAGACACTTTGAGTTTGGCAAAAGATTTGTTCCCGGACTTCAAAAAATACAAATTGGGCAAAATTGCAGAAAACTTAGGCATAAAGGTAGAAGTAGCGCATCGTGCACTAGATGATGTTGATACAACTGTAAAAGTATTTAATGTGATGATGAAAATGCTAAAAGAAAGAGGAGCAAAAACTGTTGATGATATTGACAAAGTCAGTGTTGATGCAGAAGCTAAAAAAGAGGCATACAAAAAGTTAAAGACATATCATGCAATTATTCTTGCTAAAAATTATGTAGGTCTAAAAAATCTATACAAACTAGTTTCAATTTCTCACTTAGACTATTTTTATAGAAAACCAAGAGTTTTAAAGAGCATTTACAAAAAATATTCAGAAGGGCTAATTTTGGGCAGTGCATGCGAAGCTGGTGAGCTTTACCAGGCAATTGAGCTAGGCAGGTCAGATGAAGAAATAGAAGCAATTGCAAATGACTACGATTATTTGGAAATTCAACCAACTGAGAATAATCAGTTCTTGATTAGAGAAGGCATCGTTAAAGATGAAGAAGGATTAAGAGACATAAATAGAAAAATTGTGGCACTTGGAGAAAAACTAAACAAGCCAGTAGTTGCAACCTGTGATGTCCATTTTATGGACCCACAAGATGAAATTTACAGGCGTATTTTAGAGGCAGGCCAGGGCTATGAGGATGCAGACCATCAAGCTCCGCTTTACCTTAGAACTACTGAAGAGATGCTTGAAGAATTCAGCTATTTAGGAGAAGAAAAAGCGTACGAAGTAGTGGTAACAAACACAAATAAAATTTCTGATATGTGTGAGCAGATTAGCCCGATTTCACCAGAAAAGTGCCCTCCACACATACCAGGCTGTGAGCAGACAATTAAGGATATTGCTTACAACAGAGCGCATGAGCTATATGGAGACCCATTGCCAGAAATTGTACAAACAAGGCTTGATAAAGAGCTGGACTCAATTATACGAAATGGATTTTCCGTTATGTATATTATTGCACAAAAGCTAGTGTGGAAATCGAATGAGGATGGCTACATTGTTGGCTCAAGAGGCTCTGTAGGTTCTTCATTTGTGGCTAATATGACTGGTATTACGGAAGTTAATTCTTTGCCACCACATTACAGGTGCCCAAATTGTAAGTATTCTGACTTTACAGACTATGGCTACAAAAATGGATTTGATTTGCCAGACAAGACTTGCCCAAAGTGTGGCCACAAATTGGATAAAGACGGCATGGACATTCCATTTGAGACTTTCTTGGGATTCAATGGAGATAAGGAGCCAGATATAGACTTAAATTTCTCTGGAGAATATCAAGCAAAAGCACATAAATATACTGAAGTTATATTCGGAAAAGGTACTACATTTAAGGCGGGAACCATTGGTACAGTAGCAGATAAGACGGCTTATGGATATGTTAAAAAATATTTTGAAGAAAGGCATATTCCAATAAATAGGGCAGAAACTCAAAGGCTTGCACAAGGCTGCACAGGAATAAAAAGGACTACAGGCCAGCACCCAGGTGGAATTATAGTTGTACCAAAAGGTAGAGAAATATATGAGTTTTGCCCAGTACAGCACCCAGCAGATGACCCAAATTCTGATATTATTACAACACATTTCGACTATCACTCAATAGACCAAAACCTTTTGAAACTAGATATTCTAGGCCATGATGATCCTACAATGATTAGAATGTTGCAAGACTTAACTGGTAAGGACCCAACGAAAGTTCCACTTGATGATAAAGAGACAATGTCTATATTTAGCTCAACAGATGCTTTAGGAGTAACGCCAGAGCAGATTCATTCAGAGGTCGGAAGCTATGGTGTGCCTGAGTTCGGAACCAAGTTCGTAAGAGGAATGCTTGTAGATACAAGGCCAAAGACTTTTGATGAGCTTATCAGAATTTCTGGTTTGTCACACGGTACAGATGTGTGGCTTGGCAATGCTCAAGAATTGATAGAAAATGGCACAGTAACTTTGCAAGATGCAATCTGTTGCCGTGACGATATAATGATTTATTTAATAAAAATGGGATTGCCACCAAATGATTCATTTAAAATAATGGAGGCAGTACGTAAAGGAAAAGTAGCAAAAGGAAAAGAACCTAAATGGGAGCAATATAAAGAGCTAATGAAAGAACACAATGTGCCAGACTGGTACATAAAATCGTGTCAAAAAATAAAATACATGTTCCCAAAAGCACACGCTGCAGCTTATGTAACAAATGCCTTTAGAATAGCATGGTTTAAGGTACACGAGCCATTAGCATATTATGCAGCATATTTTTCAATAAGAGGAGCAGATGATTTTGATAGTGATTGCATGATTTTTGGAAAAGAAAAAGTTAAAAATAAAATGAAAGAAATCGACTTATTAGGAAATAATGCGACACAAAAAGACAAAGCAATGTACCCAATACTTGAACTTGTTTTAGAGATGTACGAGAGAGGCTTTACATTTTTACCAATCGATTTGTACAAATCTCACTCTACAAAATTTCTAGTAGAGGAAGAAAACGGCGTTCGCGCAATTAGGCCACCACTAAACAGTATTCCTGGATTGGGAACAGTTGCAGCACAAGGCATCGAAAAAGCAAGAAAAGACGGCAAATTCATGTCAATCGACGACTTGATGATTAGGTCAAAAGTTGGAACATCTGTAACTGATCTTTTGAAAAAATATGGCTGCTTAGACGGAATGAGCCAAAGCAACCAGATGAGCTTATTTGCTTAATTCTTGCTTGAGCGTGAATATTGAAATTTAAGGAAGGATTGTAACTATGGAAATTTTTACTGTAAGAAATATAACAATATATTTAATATTAATAAATCTTTTTGGATTCTTCATAATGTGGCTTGACAAGCGCAAAGCCATAAAAGGAAGCTGGAGAATTCCAGAAAAAACATTATTTATAATAACAGCATTAGGTGGAGGAATTGGTACAATTTCTGGAATGTATGCTTTTAGGCATAAAACAAAAAAGCTAGCTTTCGTTATAGGGTTCCCAGTAATTACAATCCTTGAAATAATTGCACTCGTGTGGTTTGCAGTGCAGGCAAAAATATAGATTTAGTAATAGAGGAATAGAAAATGTTAAAAGAAATTTATAAATTAGGTGAATTAACATTATTTGAAAAATATAGAGAACAAGATATGAAAAATCATAAATTAATAGATTTATTTTGGGAGTGCACACTAAGTTGTAATGCAGCTTGCAAACATTGTGGAAGTAGTGCTGAAAAGAGAAAATATGAAGGTGAATTAACAACAGAAGAAATAAAAAATGCTTTTAGGCAAATTGCAAATGACATGGATGCAAGTACTATATTTGTAGATGTTACAGGCGGAGAACCATTAGTTAGAAAAGATTTATGCGATGTAATGGAATATGCAACTAATGAACTAGGCTTTCATTGGGGAATGACTACTAATGGAATATTGTTAAATGAGGAAAATATTGAAAAATTAAGAAAAGCTAACATGGAAACTGTTTCAATAAGTATTGACGGATTAGAAGATACACATAATAAATTTAGAGGCGTGCCTAATTCGTATCAGACAATAATCAATAACATAAAAAATTTAAAGAAAGCGGGATATGTAAAACATCTTCAAGTAACAACAGTGTTTCACAAAGAGAATATAGACCAATTAGAAGAATTATATGAAGTGATGTTAGGGCTAGGTATAGACTCTTGGAGACTGGTTTCAATGGATCCTATTGGAAGGGCAAAAGAGAATGATAATTTGTTGCTAAATGGAAAAGAGTTAAAAAGACTTTTAGATTTTATTAAATCTAAAAAGAATGATAAAAGGCTAGAATTAACTTATGGTTGCCCAAGTTTTCTTGGTTTGGATTATGAAAAAGAAGTAAGAAGCGGATATTTCTATTGTAGGACAGGAATCAGCGTTGCAAGCATTTTATATAATGGAGATTTATTTGTATGCCCGAATGTACCAAGAATAAAAAGTTTAATACAAGGTAATATTAGAAAAGATAATTTTAAAGATGTTTGGGATAATAAATATAAAGAATTTAGAACTAAAAATAGAACTAAATGCGATGATTGTGAAAAATGTAAATATTGGGACTATTGCTTAGGAGGAGCATATCATACTTGGAACTTTGAAGAAAACAAGCAAAATAAATGTACTTATAATATGATTTATGGAAAGTAAATGGGGAAGAAACAGATGAAGGTTTTAAAGAAAATAAAAAAGATATTTATAACAATGTGGGTAGCGTTAATTGGATTTTCAACAAAGATATTAGCAGCAAGTGAAAATTTCAATATTTTTGAAATGAATGGAACGGAATACGCTCCACCAAAATCACCTCAAATAGGGGAGACAATACTAAATACATCAAAATTTATTATAGCTCCAATAGTATTAATAATAGGACTTATAATGTATTTAAATAAAAAATCTAGTGAGAAAGTTAAAAAAGTAGGAGAAGTGCTAATGGTAATTGCAATAATCATAATAGTCATTGGCATATTATATACTTATTTTTGCAATGTTTATATTGAAAGTTAGGTATTAATAAAGAATTTATAAATACAAATAAAAAGGGGAAAAAAATGAAAATATTTAGAAAAATAAAAAGAATAGTTATACTAATAATAATGTCAATAGCGGGATATTCAACAAAAGTTTTTGGATATGAGCCAATGTATGGGTCACCTGAATTAGGTGCACAAATGGAAGCACAAGAGACAAAAATGAAAATATTTACTATATTTAAGTTCGTGATAGTTTTGATAGTCTTTATAATAGGGCTTATAATGTATTTTAATAAAAAGTCTAGTAAAAAAGTCGAAAAAATAGGACTTGCATTGGTAGCAATAGCAATGATTGCTTTAATGGTATTATTAGCTAT
>CALXJQ010000060.1 GCA_944388665.1 uncultured Clostridia bacterium | reverse complement strand
TGGTGCAGATACCCGGAATCGAACCGGGACGGAGTATTAGTCCGCAGGATTTTAAGTCCTGTGCGTCTACCAGTTCCGCCATATCTGCATATTAATTAAACTGGCTTTGTTACAACACTTGACATTATAGTATTTTATTTTTATTTTGTCAATATCTTTTTTAGAAATTTTTCTATTAATGCGAAAATAATAAAAATTTAATTATATGCATATATCATTTTTATGCAAATTTCTGTTAATTTAAGATAAAATAGACTTATGCATATAACTAAACTCCTATTTTTTTATTTTTTAACTAATTTGCTTGTTCACTTGTTCCTGCATTATTGTCTGTTGGAGCATTGTATGGTATAAATTTGTTTACTACGCTTTCTTTTCCAACATCTTCTGCTCTAAACATCATAAATGATGTATTAATTTTATTATCAACTAGTTGTTCAACTTCTTCTTTTGATGAATGCTCTGCTAATACTAATTCACTAATTAAAATTTGCTTAGCATTGTTTAGCATTTTCTTTTCTCCTGTTGATAATCCCTTTTCTTTTTGTTTGAAACTTAGATTTCTTACAACATCTGCTATTTCATAAATGTCTCCTGTTTTCATTTTTTCCATATTCTCTCTGTATCTTTTATTCCAATTTTTGTCCATTTCTGTCTCATCTTTTTCTAGTATTCCAATAACTTTATCTGCTGCATTTTTGTCTATTATGTTTCTTACTCCTACTTCTTCAGCTTTGGCCGTTGGAATCATAACTTTTACCTCTCCAGGCATTTTTAATATGTAATATGATTGCTTTTGACCTAATATGTCCTTTTCTTCAATTGCGTCTATTACGCCTGCCCCATGCATTGGGTATACAATTTTATCTCCTACATTAAACATCTATGCCACTCCTTTCAACCATAATTATTATACTACAAAAAATGGCAAAAGTCAAAGCTTTTACCATTTCTATTTATGTATATTTTGGCTGAATGACTACAGTCTCTAAGCATAAAAAAATTATTTTTTATTTTAATATATTAAATATTTCTATTTTTCGTTTGTAGATCCAAATCCACCCTTTCTTTCTCCTTCAGCATTGTCATTGTCTACTGTCAAAAATTTTTGAAATATTGCTTGTCCTATTGCTTCTCCTTTTTTGATTGTTATATCTTCGTCCTTAATATTGTAAAAAGCAAACATTATATGTCCATCATTATCTGAGTTTCCATAATAGTCTTTGTCAATAACTCCTACACTATTTGCAAGTATTAGCCCTTTTTTCTTTGGGTTTGAACTTCTGTTATATAAAAGTAATACTTCATCATCTTGCATATATGCTTTTAGCCCTGTTTTTATTAATGTTGGGTTTGCTCCCTTTTTAAAGCTTGGCACTACAGTGTCTTCTGCCGCTTCTATATCATATCCTGCTGAATATTTTGTTTTTCTTATTGGTAAGTGTATATCTTGATTTTCGAATCCTTTTGCTATTTCAAATCCTCTTATTTTTTCCATTTTTATCATCCTTTCTTTTTTACTTTCAATTATTATATCAAAACTTAATCAAAAATCAAGGTTATTCCAGTAACATTTCTGGGTTAGGAAAAATATAATAAAATAAAGGCTAAAGCCTTAATTGATTTAAAACAAAGGAAAGATTTTTATGAAAACACAAAAAAATATACTTACTTTAGATAAATTGCCTTTAAATGTGACTGGATATATTTATAATATTAATTGCAACGAAATTATAAGAAGGCGTCTTTTAGATTTAGGTCTTGTAAAAGATTCTGCTATTACTCCTGTTTTGGTTAATCCTTTTGGAGATCCTAGAGCTTTTGAAGTTAGAGGATTTTTGCTTGCTATTAGGGACGAAGATACTAAGCTGATTGATATATATTTATAAGTGAGGAGGAAATTATGTCTCAAATTTCATTAAACTCCAACGTGGAAGATTTTAAAAGTAAGAATGGCTTTACTGTTGCTTTGGCCGGAAATCCTAATGTTGGTAAATCAACAATTTTTAATAGCTTAACTGGGATGCATCAGCATACTGGGAATTGGCCTGGTAAGACTGTAGAAAATAGTTCTCGGAGATATTTTTTATAAAAATACTGATTTTCTTTTAGTTGATATTCCTGGTACATATTCAATTTTATCTAATTCTGAAGAAGAGGAAATTGCTCGAAATTACATCTGTTTCGGCAAGCCAGACGCCACTGTTATTGTGCTTGATGCTACTCGCTTAGAAAGAAGTTTGAATTTAGTTTTTCAAATTATGGAAATTACGCCAAAGATTATTGTATGTGTTAATTTGTTAGATGAAGCTAAAAAGAAAAATATCAAAATCAATTTACCTAAATTATCTAAATTGTTAGGTGTTCCAGTAATTGGAACAATTGCACATAAAAAGAAAACATTAACTACTTTGGTTGATACAATTTACAAAGTATGTAAAGGTGAAATTACTCCAAATCCTCAAAAAGCTATTTACCCAGATTTTGTACAAAATCATGGTTCTATTTTGGATATTTTATTTGCAAGTTTTGATAACAATTTATCTGACGATAATCATTCTGTTAATTCAGAAGAGCTTAGAGATGCAATTGTTTCATCTATTGTCCATAAGTCTGAAGCAATTTGCAAGCAGGTATGCTCTGTTGAGAATAATAAATATTCTAACCGAGACAGAAAGCTGGATAAATTACTTACTTCTAAAGCGTTTGGCATTCCTATTATGATACTATTTTTGATGCTAATTTTCTGGATTACAATTGTTGGTGCAAATTACCCGTCTGATGTTTTATTTGCTTTTTTTGGGTGGATTCAAGAAAAACTAATCGCTTTTGCAACATACATTAGTTGTCCTCAATGGCTTTCAGACATGCTAATACTTGGAGTATATCAAACTTTAACTTGGGTAATTTCAGTAATGCTACCACCAATGGCCATATTCTTCCCACTTTTTACTATTTTAGAAGACCTTGGCTACTTACCACGAATTGCATTTAATATGGATGGATTTTTCAAAAAAGCTTGTTGTAGTCGGAAAGCAGATGATAACTATGTGCATGGGCTTTGGCTGTAATGCTTGCGGTGTTACTGGCTGTAGAATAATAAACTCGCCAAGGGAAAGACTAATTGCTATTCTTACTAACAATTTTATGCCATGTAACCGGCAGATTCCCTTTTCTAATTTCTGTAGCAACAATTTTCATAGCTGGAGCTTTCAGTGGCATAACTGCCTCAATAGTTTCAACTTTAGCAGTTGTTTTTGTTATAATTTTGGGGATATGTCTAACTTTCATAGTCTCTAAAATACTTTCAAAAACAATATTAAAAGGTCTCCCATCATCTTTCATACTTGAGCTACCACCATACAGAAAGCCTCAATTCGGAAAAATAATAATACGTTCAATTTTTGACAGAACATTGTTCGTTTTAGGCAG
This sequence comes from uncultured Clostridia bacterium, assembly GCA_944388665.1. Lineage (GTDB taxonomy): Bacteria > Bacillota > Clostridia > TANB77 > CAG-508 > CAG-269. Next base: position 5,009 of record CALXJQ010000060.1, on the reverse strand, counting down.
AGCCATTTGTGTTGCTGCACCTGCAGGCCTTGTTATTTGGCTATTTGCAAACATTGGAATAAATGGCGAAAGTTTGCTAACTCTAATTGCCAACTTCTTAAATCCATTTGCCAAATTAATGGGATTAGATGGCTACATATTAACAGCATTCATCTTTGGAATTCCTGCAAATGAAATAGTTTTGCCAATAATCCTGATGTGCTACTTAAATGGCACATCATTAGTTAACATTGACGATATAGCCTCTATTGGTCAAATACTAATTAATAATGGCTGGACATTGCTAACAGCAATCAACGTAATGCTATTTACCTGTTTTCATTTTCCTTGTGCTACAACATTACTTACAATAAAAAAAGAAACAGGAAGCATAAAGTGGACTTTTCTTGGCTTCGCTATTCCTACCATTTGTGGCATTTTAGCTTGTATGTGCACCACATTTATAGCTAGCGTTCTTTAAAAGATGAACTTTGGGGACGTTCCTTAAAGTTCATCTTATATTTAACTTATTAATATCTAATGAAATAAAATAAAAAATGAACTTTAAGGAACGTCCCTAAAGTTCATCTTTTTTTATATCTTGTACAAATTTTTCTTTTATTTCTGTTGGTAGTAGCCTGATGTTTTTTATTTCTTCTGGCTTTATTATTTCTGGCAGATATTTCCCGCTGTCTATGTATTTTGGGTCATTGCTAAATTCTGGGCCTTGGCCAGTGCCAAATTTTCCATCAATATATTCGCATAAGTAATAGTATTCTTCTTGGTTGAATTCTTTGGAATCTAGTCTGTATAACTCTTTTATGACTTTTACGTTTATGCCAAATTCTTCTTTTATTTCTCGAATTGTGCCTTCTTCTTTGGTTTCACCTGCTTCAAGTCCACCGCCTGGAAATGTATAATATTCATGAAAGTTTGGATTTTTTTTGACGTCCATTCTGTGCATTAATGCGAAACCGCCATTCATTGGTATTATTCCTGCTACTCGTATTCTTTTCACTTTACTCACTTTCCTTTCTTTTTTGCCTTATATTTCTACTTTTTCTTTTCCCAGTATTTTTTCAAATACTTTTTGTATCTCGTCTGTTAAGTAGATTTGCCCACAAGGCCTAAGTTCGTCGCCGACTTTTACCTGTACATTTATGTTATTTCTGTCACCAGCGAAGAAACGTATTGCTCCTCGCAATTTTGCTTTTTGTTGTTCTGTGCTTGATGTTATGTCAAGTATTATTATTTTAGGCTTTTCTGCAATGCGATTGTTTTGCGCCGTGGCTGTCGCTGTTGTGAAGTCTTTGATTTCGTTTGCGATTATTGTGCTAGTGTCATCTTCTCTAATGCTAAGCCTTCCATCTACAAGTACTATGTTTTCTTCAAGCAAGCTTTTTGATGATTTTAGGTATGCGTTTTCGAATACGATTACTTCACTACTGCCATATAAATCTTCGATTGTTACAAACGCCATTATTTTGTTGTTTTTAGTGTATTTCTTTTTTATTGAAGTGATTATTCCTGCATATCGTACATTTTGACCATCTCTAAATTTTGGTTTGTCTGTTTGTGCCTGATATCCCGCTTCGTTAATGTATCCTGTATCTTCTGCATTTTCCCCATTTTGTGTTTTATTTTTTTCTTCTATTTCTTTTAAGTCCCTGCTCGTGATTGTCGTTATTGCTTCAATTTGTTGTCTTAATTTTTCTAGTGGATGGCCTGAGATGTATATTCCAAGCATTTCTTTTTCAAGTGAAAGTAGCTCTTTGTCTGACATTTCTTCATGCTCTTCAAATGAATATTTTTTTTCTTCGCTGGCTCCTCCTAAGTCAAACATTGTAACTTGGCCTTCAAATCCTTTCTTTTTACCAGTTTGAATGGCATCGATAATTGACTCGAATGATGCAAGTAATGTGCTTCTTGTTTGAGGAAATTCGCTAAATACTCCAGCTTTTATTAGGCTTTCTATGCATTTTTTATTGACTTGCTCATCTGCTATTCTCTCACAAAAATCTACAAAGCTTTTATAAGGCCCATTTTCGTTTCTTTCTTTTACAATATTTTCAACAGGTGTCGTTCCTACATTTTTTATGCTTCCTAGTCCAAACCTAATCTTGCCAATTTTGTCTTTAGGTATAAATTCGCCGTTAGATTTTGCATCTTTTTCAAATTCAACTGTGAATTTGGCATTACTTTTGTTTATATCTGGCTTTAGTATCTCTATGCCCAATCTTTTGCACTCATCTATGTATTGTGGAATTTTATCTAAGTTTCCTAAAAAGCTGTTTAATGTTGCTGCCATGAATTCTGATGGATAATATGCTTTTAAATATGCTGTTCTATAGGCTACAACTGCATAACAAGCAGCGTGTGATTTGTTAAATGCATATTTGGCAAATTCGGCCATCTCGTCAAATATTTTATTTGCAGATTTTTCATCTATTCCATTTCTTACACATCCTGGTACTACTACGTTTCCATTCTCATCTACTTGACCATGGATAAATACTTCTCTTTCTTTTGCCATTACATCTAGCTTTTTCTTTCCCATTGCTCTTCTTACTATGTCGGCTCTTCCTAGTGAATATCCTGCTAAATCTCTAACAATTTGCATAACTTGCTCTTGATATACCATACATCCGTAAGTTACGTTGAGTATTGGCTCTAGGCTTGGGTGAGTGTACTCATTATGTCCTGGATGTTGCTTTCCTCTTATATATCGTGGAATTTGATCCATCGGTCCTGGGCGATAAAGTGAAACACCAGCTATCAGATCTTCTAGGCAGTCTGGCTTTAACTCTTTCATAAAGTTTGTCATTCCCTGTGACTCAAACTGGAATATTCCACAAGTATTTCCATCTTGCCACAATTTATATACTTTAGGGTCATTCATTTCCTGATCAAATTCTACTGTAATTCCCTTATTTGCTTTAACCAAATCAATTGTATCTTTTATAACCGTTAATGTACGTAGTCCTAGAAAGTCCATTTTTAGTAAGCCTAGTTCCTCCAAAGTTGTCATGATGTATTGTGTCGAAATTTGTCCGTCACGTACATATAATGGAACATAAGTATCTACTGGATCTTTTGTAATAACTATTCCACAAGCATGCGTTGATGTCTGCCTTGGCATTCCTTCTAGTCCCATTGCTATATCTAATACTTTTTTTACTGTTTCATCATTATCGTATTTTTCTTTTAGCTCTTTGTTCTCTTCTAGGGCCTTTTTTATTGTGATGTGCAATTCATTTGGAATCATTTTTGCCAATTCATTTGCCTCAGCGTAAGGAATATCAAGCACTCTTGCTACGTCTCTTATTACCATTTTAGCTGCCATTGTGCCAAAAGTAATAATCTGAGAAACATGGTCATGTCCATATTTATTTGAAACATAATCAATTACTTTCTGCCTGCGCTCATAACAAAAGTCTACATCAAAGTCTGGCATACTTACTCTTTCTGGATTTAAAAATCTTTCAAAAAGTAAGCCATATTTCATCGGATCAATATCTGTTATTTCAATTGCATAAGCCAAAATTGAGCCAGCCCCTGAACCACGCCCTGGACCAACCGGAATATCATGAGTTTTGGCATAATGAATGAAATCCCACACAATTAAGTAATAGTCTACATAACCCATTTTCTTTATAACACCCATCTCGTATTCTGCCCTATCTAATATTTCTTTTGATGGGTTCTCGTCATACCTCTTTTTTATTCCCTCATCACACAATTTTTTAAAGAAATCATAGTGTGTATGGTACTCTGGTGGCACATCGTAATTAGGAAGTATGGTGTGGCCGAATTCAAATTCCACATTACATTCTTCTGCAATTTTTACCGTATTTTCAATCGCATCTGGAAATGCTTTAAAATATTCTTTCATCTCTTCTGGTGATTTTACATAAAGTTCATCTGTGTCAAAACGCATTCTGTCTGGGTCACTCATGCGTTTTCCCGTTTGAATACATAATAAAACTTCATGATTATATGCATCTTCTTTTTTTAGATAATGTGAATCATTAGTAGCTACAAGAGGGATATCAAGCTTTCGCGCAAGTGTTACGAGCTTTTGATTTGCCAAGACTTGCTCTCTTATTCCATTATTTTGAATTTCTATATAATAATCTTTTCCAAAAATGCTTCTGTACCAATTTGCTATTTCTTCTGCTTTTTCATTTTCTCCATTTAATAAAGCTTGGTTAACCTCTCCTGCTAGACATGCACTTAAGCAAATAATTCCTTCATGATACTGTTCCAATATCTCGTGATCAATACGTGGCTTGTAATAATACCCCTCTAAGAATCCAATTGAAACTATTTTACTTAAGTTTTTATATCCCTGCTGATTTTTTGCAAGAAGAATCAAGTGATAATAGTGATTATCAATACCTGGTTCTTTGTCTAATCTACTACGAGGTGCAACATAAACTTCACACCCAATTATTGGCTTTATTCCTTCTTTTTTGCATGCCTTATAAAAATCAATTGCTCCATACATAACGCCGTGGTCTGTAATTGCCATTGCATCCATTCCTAGTTCTTTGGCTCTAACTGGTAAATCTTTTATTCTGTTAGCTCCATCTAATAGGCTGAATTCACTATGTATGTGTAAATGTACAAAATCTCCCATTTCGACCTCCTAATTAATTTTAGCATTCTACCCAAATAGACACAGACTTGCCTTTTACCTTAAAATTTCCATATCCTTGGTCATCTATAATGACCTCTTCTGGGCAATTTGCAAGACTATCTATAAACTTTTCCCCTGCATATTTAGTTCCAATATACATTCTTTTCTCTCCATCACAAGAATTAGAAATAACTACAGCCAATCCAGATTTTATATGTTGGTCATCACCTTCTCTTGTCCATCCAATATAATCTGGGTTATCTATATAATCATGCTGTGCTCCATAAGCCTTTTCTTTTCTAAGTTCAATTATAGTCTTTAACTCCTGAATAGGCTCAAAATTATCGTGTGGAATTCCGTAGTAATCTCCATAAAATACGCAAGGATACCC
>CALXJQ010000059.1 GCA_944388665.1 uncultured Clostridia bacterium | reverse complement strand
AAGGACAAAATTAATATTACTGTAAGAGGTGAAGTTTTTATTTCTAAGAAAGATTTTGAAAAAATGAATCAGGAGAGACAGGAGAATGAACAAGAGCTTTTTGCAAATGCTAGAAATGCTGCAGCTGGTTCATTAAGGCAATTGGACAGTAAGATTACGGCGCAAAGGCCACTTGATATTTATATTTTTAATGTGCAAAAGATTGATGGCAAAGACTTCAATTCTCATTATGAAGAGCTTGAATATCTTGCAGATCAAGGCTTTAATGTTAATCCAGTTAGAATATATTGTAATAATATGGAAGAAATAGAAGCGGCAATAAAAAAGATTGGCAATGAGCGTGAAAAGCTTACTTTTGGTATAGATGGGGCAGTTGTTAAAGTAGATAATTTGAAACTTAGGGAGATTTTGGGGACAACGGCAAAGGCTCCTAGATGGGCTATTGCTTATAAATATCCGCCAGAGCAAAAAGAGACCAAACTAAAGGACATTGTATGCCAGGTTGGAAGGACGGGAGTAATAACGCCGATGGCAATTTTAGAGCCCGTTGTGGTTGCAGGTTCTAAAATATCTAAAACTACGCTTCACAATGAGGATTTCATTAAAGAAAAAGACTTGAAAATTGGTGACACTGTTGTGATTCAGAAGGCTGGAGATGTTATTCCTGAGATTGTAAAAGTCGAAAAAAACAAAAGAACTGGAGAGGAAAAGGAATTCAAAATGCCAGAATTCTGCCCTGTGTGCGGGGCACCAGCAATTAGAGAAAAGGGGGAAGCGGCAGTAAGATGCACAGGCATTGAGTGCCCAGCAAAGCTATTCCGCAATTTGGTGCACTTTGTCTCAAGGGAAGCCATGAACATTGATGGACTTGGCGAGAATATAATTCAGCAATTGTTAGACAAAAAGCTAATTTCAAATATCGCAGATATCTATAGCCTAAAATTAGAGGACATAGCGTCACTAAAAAAGAATGGCAAAAAATTTGCCCAAAACCTAATAAATGCTATAAACGCAAGCAAAAAGAACGATTTAAATAGATTAATTACAGCCTTAGGAATTAGGCACGTTGGTACTAAAGCAGCCAAAGTTTTGGCAAAAAGATATAAAACAATGGACAACTTGTCAAAAGCAAGCTTCCAGAGCCTAGAATTAATAGAGGACATTGGGCCAATTGTTGCAAACAGCATTACCGAATTTTTTGCCCAAGACCAAACAGCCGACCTTTTAGCCAAGCTAAAAGCAGCTGGAGTCAACATGAAATACATCGGCGAAAAAGCAACTGATAATAGATTCGAAGGAAAAACCTTTGTTTTAACTGGAACTTTAGAAAACTATACAAGACAAGAGGCCTCAGAACTAATCGAAAAACATGGCGGCAAAACATCTGGCACGGTATCTAAAAAAACTGACTATGTTCTTGCAGGCGCCGAAGCCGGCAGCAAGCTTGCTAAAGCTGAGGCACTTGGCGTAAAAATCATTACAGAGGCTGAATTTAATGAAATGATAAAATGAACTTTGGGGACGTTCCTTAAAGTTCAAAATGCATAATTGTTAATTTACTTTAGATAATATAATAAATAATTTTTTGAACTTTAAGGAACGTCCCTAAAGTTCAAAATGAGAAAAGGAGGGTATATTATATATATGGAAGGGTATACTTTTGAGAGAATGTGGATGGATTTGAGAGATGGATATCAAATTTATTTCACATATATTGGAAATAGGTATTTGCTTTTTAAGACGGCGGATAATTGTTATACGCAGAAATTGCTTACAGAGCATAAGAGAAATCCTCAGCCAAAGATGCTGATGTTGACTTTGAAGAGGGTAAAAGAGATGTTCCCAAACATGGAAGATATTGAGTATAAGATGGAGCAGTAAATAGGCTAGATTTTCGAAAGTTATAAACTGTGCGCAAAATGCTTTCGAGCAATTGGAATTTTGGTGTAATTTGACTTTTTGGCCTAAAAATAGTATAATAGAAAACGGTATTTTTTTAGTAAAACGGAATTTATGAAATAAGAAAGGAGATTTTTAATGACAGAAGAAAATTTTGAAAAGAAAACAGAGAAAGAGAATAAGATTAGAAGAGCAAGAAGAACTTCAAAAAATGAAGGAGAGAGAAAAACAAGAGTGGCAAACCATAGAGCTGCAAGGGCTCGCACAACGAGAGAGTTGAAAGGTGAAGGCGATGCACATAAGATTACTAGAAGGAGAGGAAATTCAAGTATTTTTAAGAAATCGAAGTTGAAGATTATTCCTCTTGGCGGATTGCACGAAATTGGTAAAAATATAACGGTGTTTGAGTATGAAGATGAGATTATAGTTGTGGATTGCGGTTTGTCTTTCCCGGATGATGATATGCTTGGAGTTGATTTGGTAATTCCAGATATCACGTATTTAGAGAAGAATGTAGATAAAATTAAAGGAATGTTTATTACGCACGGCCATGAGGATCACATTGGTGGAATTGCTTATTTGTTGAAGAAGATGAATATTCCGATTTATGCTACAAAGTTGACGGCTGGCTTGATTAGAAACAAGTTAGAGGAGCATCATTTGTTAAGGAGCACGAAGCTTATAGAGGTAACTCAAGGCCAAACGATTAAGATGGGCAAGTATTTTTCGGTTGAGTTTATAAGAAGTACGCACAGCATCCCTGATTCTGTAATGCTTGCAATTACTACACCAGTTGGAACTATTTTGCATACAGGTGATTTCAAAGTTGATTTTACACCAATTGATGGCAAAATAATGGATTTAGGAAGGATTGCAGAGCTTGGAAAGCAAGGAATTTTGGCATTGATGTCAGACAGTACAAATTCTGAAAGAAAAGGCTTTACGATGTCTGAAAAGACAGTTGGAGAGGTTTTTGACAGGCAATTTTTACACTGCACTAAGAGAATCGTTGTGGCAACATTTGCTTCAAATGTACACAGGGTTCAACAAATAGTTAATTCAGCTGTAAAATATGGAAGAAAAGTTGCTGTATGTGGCAGAAGCATGGTAAATATGATAGACACTGCAAGGGAACTAGGCTATATTAAATGCCCAGATAATTTATTTATTGATATTGACATGATTAATAATTACCCAGATGAGCAACTTGTAATTATTACCACTGGTAGCCAGGGCGAGCCAATGTCAGCATTAACGAGGATGGCAGCCGGCGACCATAGGAAAGTAAAAATTACGCCAAATGACCTTGTAATTATTTCTGCAACACCAATTCCTGGAAATGAAAAGTTTGTTTCTAAAGTTATCGACGAACTAATGCAAATCGGCGCAGAAGTTGTGTACTCTTCACTTGAGGCAGTTCACGTATCTGGACATGCTTGCCAGGAAGAGCAAAAATTGATACTAGCGCTAGCAAAGCCAAAGTACTTTATACCGGTTCATGGTGAATACAGGCAACTGGTTGCACACAGCGAAACAGCGCAAAAAATGGGCATTAGCAAGGATAATATTATTATGATGCAAAATGGTAGAGTTTTGGAAATTGATGAAAACAGCGCAGAACTTACAACAACAGTACCAAGTGGACGTGTTTTGGTTGACGGACTTGGCGTTGGCGATGTTGGAAATATTGTTTTACGTGATAGGCAACATCTTTCTCAAGATGGTTTGATTATTATTGTCTTAACAATGGATTCAGCTACAGGTGAAGTTGTTGCAGGTCCGGATGTTATTTCAAGAGGATTCGTTTATGTGCGTGAGTCTGAAAATTTGATGGATGAAGTTAAGAGCGTTGTAAGGCATGAGGTTAAAAAATGCGAAGAAAGAGGCGTTCGTGATTGGTCTACAATAAAGACATCTGTAAGAGAAAATTTACGTGATTATATTTTTATGAAAACTAAGAGAAACCCTATGATAATTCCTATAATTATGGAAGTCTAGGATGTTTCTAAGAACTACTAACTTATTATTGGCGGGAATTGCCCGCCTATTATTAAATAATTATAGGAGGAAGATTGGTTATGGATTATAAAGATTTAGCAGATTTGATATTTCCAGATGCAAAGCCAATAGAGTATTATGAGGAGAAGTACCCAGCCAGAGACTTGAAAGAAGGCGCAATTGTTACAAGGTTTGCACCAAGCCCAACAGGATTTGTACATATTGGAGGCTTGTATCAATCATTGATAGCTAAAAAGCTTGCAAAACAGACTGAAGGCGTGTTTTTCCTTAGGATAGAAGACACGGATCAAAAGCGTGAAATTAAAAGTGCAGTTTCTGGAATTACAGCAGCCTTAAAGCAGTTCAAACTCGAACCGGACGAAGGCATGATTTCTGAAAATGAAGAGAAGGGGAAATATGGCCCATATAAGCAGTCTGAGCGTAAAGCTATCTACCAAAGTTACGCAAAACATCTAATTGAACTAGGCAAGGCCTATCCTTGCTTTTGCTCTCCAGAGGAGCTTGACCAAATCCGTAAAAAGCAAGAAACTGCCAAAATAAGACCTGGATATTATGGTGTTTGGGCAAAGTGCAGAAATTTGACTGTAGAAGAGGCTATTGCCAAAATAAAAAATGGAGAAAAATACATAATAAGGTTCAAATCTAACGGCAGAGAGGATAGAAAAATTCAGCATCATGATATGATAAAAGGAAAGGTTGATTTCCCAGAAAATGACCAGGACATAGTTATAATCAAGGCGGATGGCTTGCCAACATATCATTTTGCGCATGTAGTTGATGATCACCTAATGCATACAACACTTGTTATTCGTGGCGACGAATGGCTATCTTCAATGCCTTTGCATTTACAGTTATTTCATGAGATGGGCTTCAAGCCACCAAAATATGCGCATATCGCGCCAATCATGAAAAACGACAATGGCAATAAGAGAAAACTTAGCAAGCGTAAAGACCCAGAGGCTGCAGTCAGCTATTATGAAGAAGCAGGTATCCCAGAAGATGCAGTAAACGAGTACTTGCTAAACATTGCAAACTCTAATTTCGAAAATTGGAGAAGAGCAAATCCAGATAAATCATTAGATGACTTTACCCTTCAGCTTAACAAAATGAGCGTAAGTGGAGCATTGTTCGACATGGTCAAACTACTTGACATCGGCAAAACAGTAATATCAAGATATACCGCTGAACGAGTATACGACGAGGCTCTTGCTTGGGCAAAACAATATGACCCAGAACTACAAAAAATGCTAGAAGAAGATAGTGCTTATAGCCTAAAAGTCTTGGGAATAGAGCGTGGCAACAAAAAGCCAAGAAAAGACATCGCAAAATGGTCAGACTTAAAGCAAAACATCGACTACATGTATGATGACATATTCTATAGCCAACAACATGATTATCCATATCAAGTAATAAAAAATCCAGAAGATATCAACAAAATACTGGAACTATACATACAAAAATATTACAATGATGCAGACGACAAACAAACTTGGTTCGACAAAATAAAAGACCTATCAGGTGAAATGGGTTATGCTAGAGAAGTAAAAGAATACAAGCAAAACCCAGAAAAATATGCCGCTCACGTTGGCGACGTAAGCACCGTATTGCGCGTGGCCCTAACCTCAAGAACCAACACACCAGACATGTACGAAATAATGCAAATCTTAGGCAAAGACCGCATCACAAAAAGATTTTATGCTGCAAAAATTGCCACTGGGGCAAATACTGCTGAAAATAAGAATGAAGAGGATTTAAAAAAAAAGCTAAAAAAATAAATGCAACTTTATTGAAAGTGCGGAAATATCGTAAGAACAAAAAAGCAACATCCATGTGGTAGCAAAATGTGGGAAATTGTTAGAACTGGCGTAGACATAAAACTAAAGTGCCAAGGCTGTGGCCATGTAGTCACAATGCCAAGACAAGATGCACTTAAAGCCATAACTAAAATAGAAAAATGAACTTTAAGGAACGTCCCCAAAGTTCATGTCATATAATGTAGTATAGTGTCAAATGTGATGCTATATTGGAGGTGACTTTTATGGAGCCACAAGAAACGATTTACTGCTATGATAACAGAGAGCAAAGATGCTGTTGTAATAAGAAGGTAGGGTGCTTGAATATTGCAACTATTATATTGTTAACTGCATTTGCACTTGTTATAGGCTTGATTATAGGTGCAGCTTTGTCTACAGCACTTTTAACAGCTTTAGCTTCATTGATTGTTCTAGCAGTTATACTTGGATTACTTCTTATTATAATGCTTATTTTGACGTGTTGTTTTAAGAAAAAATTATGTAAATGCAATAAATAGTTTTGTATTTTTATGTAATTTGTGCTATAATTAAGGTGTAGGCAAAATTGCTAGGTAGAGTTAAGAAGGGAGAATTAAAAAATGCTGAAAACATGTAGACTGAACAAGAAAGATGGAAAAAAGATTTCGCGGATAATTGATTCGCGGAATCAGCGTTTCTTCCAAACGCATTTTAGCTTTTTTTACGTCACGTTAGGTGGCGTACGGTACATTAAGTGTACCGACCCAAGCTTAAGTATGGAACAAGTCGTGAAAGTACTTGAAAAGTACTTTGGTGATGAGTTCGACATTCAACCAGTAAATGGGTGAGTGCTAATGCCTATAAAACAAGACGATGAGGGAAGATTTTCCTTCATCGCCTTTGTTTTTCCTTAATTATATGTATAAGTGATTTTTTAATTGCTAGAGCCCTAAGTATTTTGGGTTATGTCAAGGAATTTTTCTATTTCATTCCAAACGTTTTCTGTGTAAATTTTTCTTTCAGCTGAAAATGGCAAAGTAGTGATGTCGCCAATAGGGTTTAGCATTTTTTGGAGATTTTGTGTGGTAGCTGCAACTTTTGTAACTGCTATTTTATCTGCTTTATTTGCCAAGATTAGACAAGGCAAACCACAGGAAATTATATAATTATACATTATTTTGTCATTTTCTGTTGGATTATGCCTAATATCAATTAGGAAAATTATAAGCGAAATTTCTTTTCTAGTATTTAGATATTCTTCGATAAATTTCCCAACTTGCGTTTGTTCTTTTTTAGACATTTTGCTATAGCCATACCCGAGGCAAGTCGACAAAATAGAACAAATTATCGATATTATAAAAGTTGATTTGCCTAGTTTTACCTGGTTCGCTACTTGTTCTGGCAAGATTTTTTCTATTAATCATTGTGTTTATAAAGCTAGATTTTCCTACATTTGACTTTCCAACTAAAACTATTTCAGGCAATCCGCCTGTAGGATATTGAGTAGGTTTAACAGCAGAAATTTCAAACTTTGGGTCTTTTACAATCATAAATATAAAAACTCCTTTTACTAAAATCTATTTTTTATTATTATATTTATGCGCCTCGCATATTCAAGGGCATGATATACAAAATTTTATTTTTTTGTAGGTGCAATGCGCTCTAATCCGCCCATATAAGGCCTTAAAATTTCTGGAACAATTACGCTGCCATCAGGCTGATAGTTATTTTCTACGATGGCGATTAGCATACGTGGAGGGGCAACTACTGTGTTATTTAAAGTATGTGCAAAATAAGTGCCGTTTTCGCCTTTAATTCTGATGCCTAGTCTGCGTGCTTGTGCATCTGTTAAATTTGAACAGCTTCCAACTTCAAAATATTTCTTTTGCCTTGGGCTCCAAGCCTCTACGTCACAAGATTTAGCTTTTAAGTCAGCCAAATCGCCAGAGCAGCATTCCAAAGTTCTAACAGGAATATTCATACTTCTAAAGAATTCGACAGTATATGACCACATTTTGTCATACCATTTCCAAGAATCCTCAGGCTCACACACAACAATCATTTCTTGCTTCTCAAATTGATGAATTCTATAAACGCCACGCTCTTCAAGGCCGTGAGCGCCTTTTTCTTTTCTAAAGCAAGGAGAATAGGAGGTCATTGTATAAGGCATGTCTTCTTTTCTTAAAATTTGGTCTTTAAACTTGCCAATCATAGAGTGTTCGCTGGTTCCAATCAAATATAAATCTTCGCCTTCAATTTTATACATCATGGCGTCCATTTCTTCAAAGCTCATAACGCCAGTTACAACGTCGCTTCTGATCATATATGGAGGGATGCAATAGGTAAAGCCCTTGTTAATCATAAAATCCCTTGCATAAGTTAAAACAGCTGAATGCAATCTTGCAACATCGCCAATCAAATAATAAAAGCCATTGCCAGCAACTCGCCTTGCACTATCTAAATCAAGCCCACCAAGCTTTTCCAAAATTTCACCATGAAAAGGAATCTCATAGTCTGGAACAATTGGCTCACCGAACCTTTCAATTTCTACATTTTCAGAATCGTCCTTGCCAATAGGGACAGACTCGTGCATTATATTAGGAATTTTCATCATCCTTGTGTGAATCTCGTTTGAATATTCATTTTCCAACTTTTCATTTTCTTCAAGCTTATTATTAATTTCTGTAACCTGGGCCTTAACAGCATTAGCCTCATCTTTTTTACCAGCCTTCATAAGCTCGCCAATTTTACTGCTTAAAGTTTTTCGCTCAGAACGCAAATTATCTCCATTCAATTTGACGTTTCTGTATTTTGCATCAAAATCAATAACTTCATCAACCAAAACTAATTTTTCATCTTGAAATTTCTTTTTGATATTTTCCTTAACAATATCAGGGTGTTCTCTTAAAAATTTAATGTCAATCATAT
>CALXJQ010000058.1 GCA_944388665.1 uncultured Clostridia bacterium | reverse complement strand
CTTTGGGATATGCTTGGACCTATAGGCTTTTCGCTACTTTTAGGAGGAGGAATTTGTTATACAATTGGCGCAGTTTTATATAATGTAGGCAAACATAAAAAGTGGATGCATTCAGTATTTCATGTTATGTGTGTTATTTCAAGTATTATGCATTTACTTTGTGTATTATTGTTTGTTTTATAATTTGGTGCTTTTAGGAAGGAAAACTAAAGTATGGAAGAAAAAGTAATTAATAAATTATTTGAATTGCAAGATTTAAAATATAAGGATTTTCAGAGTAATTTATGTCCAAATATAAAAAATATAATAGGAGTAAGAATTCCAATACTTAGAAAATATGCTAAAGAGTTAATAGTTAAATATTCCCTAGCAGATTTATTGAATAATATTAAAGATAATTATTATGAAGAAATTATGTTAAAAGGGATGCTAATAGGACTAGTACCAGATTTAGACATGAAAACACTAATTAGATATATAAAAGAATTTGTTCCTAAGATTGACAACTGGGCAGTATGTGATGTATTTTGTGGCGGATTAAAAATAGCTAAAAAATATAAAAAAGAAATTTGGAAATTAATATGTGAATATGCAAAATCTGAAAAAGAATTTGAAGTTAGGTTTGCAATTGTAATGATTTTAGATTATTATATAGAAGACGAATATTTAGAACAAGATTTTCAAATTTTTAATAATGTAAAAAATGAAGCTTATTATTCTCAGATGGCTGTTGCTTGGGCTATTTCAATATGTTTAGTAAAATATTATGATATAACAGTCAAGTGGCTTCAAAGCAGTAAATGCAAATTAGACAAATTTACTTTTAATAAGGCAATACAAAAGGCTATAGAATCATATAGAATAACAGACGAACAAAAGCAGTATTTAAGAAGGGAATGTGGTAAAAGATGAAAAAACGGAAGACGAACAAAGGCACCAAATTATATTAATAAAAAAGTGGGGACAAGCCTTACTAAAAAGCAAAGGATAATTAAGTGGAGTATAATTACTGTAATTGTAATAGTTGTACTTTTTATCGCAGCATTAATTGCAAGTAATTATATTATTTTTGATAAAAACACAAAAACCAATCTAGTCATTAATAATAAAAATGTAACATCAAATTTAAAAAATGATGTTTTAATAAAAGATGATATTATATATTTATCAGAAAAAGATGTGGCTAATTTCTTTGATAAATATATTTATGAAGAACCAGAGACAAACCAAATTATTACAACATACAACAAAAAAATTGCGGCAATTGGCTTTGAAGAAAATAAAATTACTGTAAATGGATCAGAAAAAGATATATACGCAAGTGCAATAAATGAAAATGGTGATATATATTTGCCAATTTCCGAGATGCAAGATGTATATGACATTGAAATTCAAGATATTCCAGAGACTAAGGTTGTTACAATAGATTCTTTAGATCGAGAGCAAAGGAAGGCAATAGTATCTTCTAATATATCTGTTAAGTCTTCAACTAACTTAATAGCTAAAAAAGTTGATAGAATAAAAAAAGGCTCAAATGTTGTTGTAATTGAGACAAAAGGTAAGTACACAAGAGTAAGAACTGAAAATGGAAAGCTTGGATATGTAAAAAGTAATAAATTAGAAAATGAATATACAGTTAGAGATAATATGGAAGAAGAAAAACAAATAAATGGCAAAGTTAACTTAGTATGGGATTATTATTCAACTGTTGCATCTGCACCAGATAGAAGTGGTACGACTATTCCAGGAGTTAATGTGGTTTCACCTGCATTTTTTCACTTATCAGAAGATGGAACTTTAGAAGAGAATATAGGTCAAAGTGGAGAAAGTTATATAGAGTGGGCTCATAGCAATGGCTATAAAGTGTGGCCAATCTTTTCAAATGCTGAGGCTGGATTGGAAGTAACTTCAGAAGTTATGAACAGTTATACAGCAAGGCAAAAATTGATTGAAGAAATTATAGATGCATCTGTGAAATATGACTTGGATGGAATAAATATGGACTTCGAAAATATGAAGATGGAAGATAAAGATTTGTATTCAAGGTTTATTATTGAGCTTACACCTAGACTAAAAGAGATAGGACTAGTAAGTTCTGTAGATGTTACAGCTCCAGATGGCGCAGAAACGTGGTCAATGTGTTTTGATAGACATGTTCTTGGAGATGTTGCAGATTATATTATATTTATGGCTTATGACCAATATGGTGCTTCAAGTCAAAAGCCAGGTACTACAGCTGGATATAATTGGGTTGAATTAAGTTTAAATAAATTTCTTACAACAGAAGAAATACCATCAGAAAAAATAATTTTGGCTATTCCTCTATATACAAGAGTTTGGACTACAGATGAAACAGGAAGCGTTACAAATAGATCTATAGCGATGAAAGACATTGATAGCACAATTCCTGATGGAGTAGAAAAGCAATGGAATGATGAATTAAAGCAAAATTATGTAGAGTATACTGATGGCTCTGACACAAAGCAAATTTGGATTGAAGATGAAGATTCGTTAAAGGCTAAACTTTCATTAATAAAGGAAAATAACTTGGGAGGTGTAGCATCCTGGGAAAAGGACATGGAAAAAGATGATGTATGGGATTTAATAAATAATGAAATAAACTAAATGTGCTTGACAACGCTGAAAGCGATGTATATAATACTATAAAAGCATACTAATGGAGGTACTTAAATATCAATGCAAAATGAATTTGAACAATTAAAAGATGAACAAATAATTGCAAAAATAAGAGAAGGCGATGAAAAAGCTTTGTCTTATATGATAAATAAATATAAAGAGCTTGTTAACATGAAAGTAAGCAAATATTTTATGATAGGTGCTGAAAAAGAGGATATTGTGCAAGAAGGCTTAATTGGACTATATAAAGCTATTAAAGATTTTAAGCCTCAAAAACAAAATACATTTAAATCATTTGCAAATATATGTATAGAAAGACAATTAATTACAGCTATAAAAAGTTCAAATCGCCAAAAACACATTCCATTAAATTCGTATCTTTCGTTAAATATGTCAGCTTATGATAATAATGATGACGATAGTGTGGAATTAATTGATACTTTTAACAGCAAAACAACAGAAGATCCTCTTGAAACAATTACTAAACAAGAGTATTACAAAGAGGTAGAAGACATAATAGATAAGCACCTAAGTAAATTTGAAAAACAAGTTTTGAAAAGATTTATGAATGGGGAAAGCTATGTAACAATAGCAAATAAATTAGATTCTCCTGTAAAATCTGTAGATAATGCCATACAGAGAATTCGTAAAAAAGCAATTAAAAATTTACCAAAAGAAGATGGTCACTTTGGAAATGGTTTCTAAAGTGGCCATCTAAAATTATCATTAAAATGGAGCTTCCAACCGGGATTGAACCGGTGACCTCAGCCTTACCAAGGCTGCACTCTACCAACTGAGCTATGGAAGCATGGCATTATTATAATATAAAATTTAAAAAATTTCAATAATTGTATTGACTTTTTTTATAAACAGTATTAAAATTATTTACATAATAGGAAAGACAAGTAAGAGAAGAGTAAAATAAAGGTTACTTATAGAGAGAATTAGCCTTAGGCTGGAAGCTAATTTAAGCAAACATATTTGAAAACTAACTCTTTTAGTCGCTAGTGAATAAGCTAGACGTGTTAGATGCGTTACAATCTTTAATTAAGTAAAAAATAGGATGGAACCGTGTATATATATAAAGCACTCCTATGGATATTTGTTATCCAAGTGGAGTGCCTTTTTATTTTGCTAGTTTTGAGTGTTTTGCCATGGTTCAAGAATGGAGGGATTTTTTATGATTAAGGTAACTTTAAAAGATGGATCTATATTGGAAGTGGAAAAGGGAACTTCAATATATGATGTTGCAAAAAAAATTAGTGAAGGTTTGGCAAGGGTTGCAACTTGTGGTGAAGTAGATGGAAAGATAAAGGATATTAGATATGAGTTGGATTCAGATTGTAATTTAGTTATTCATACTTTTGCAGATGATGACTTGGAAGGTAAGAAGGCTTATTGGCACACAACTTCACATATTATGGCGCAAGCTGTTAAAAGGCTTTTTCCAGAAGCAAAGTTGGCTATAGGCCCAGCTATTGATAATGGATTTTATTATGACTTTGATGTAGAGAAACCTTTTACAGATGAAGATAAAGAAAAAATAGAAGCTGAAATGAAAAAGATTATTAAGGAAGATTATAAAATTGAGAGATTTTCTTTGCCAAAGAAAGAGGCTTTGGAGTTAATGAAAGATGAGCCATATAAGCAAGAATTAATAAATGATTTACCAGAAGGCGAAGAAATAAGCTTTTATAGACAGGGAGATTTTACTGATTTGTGTGCAGGACCTCATCTACAAAGCACAGGAAAAATAAACAAAGTAAAGATTTTATCATCTTCAGGAGCATACTGGAAAGGTAGCGAAAAAAATAAGATGCTACAAAGAATATATGCAATTTCTTTTCCAAAAGCTAGTCAATTAGAGGAATATTTGCAATTTTTAGAGGAAGCAAAACAAAGAGATCATAGAAAAATTGGAAAAGATTTAGAGATATTTATGACTCACAAGTTAGTTGGAGCAGGACTTCCAATGTATCTACCAAATGGCGCAACAATAAGAAGAATTTTAGAGAGATATATTCAGGATAAGGAAATTTCTTTAGGATATGAACATGTATATACACCTTCACTTGCTAATGTTGAATTGTATAAAGTAAGTGGACATTGGGATCATTATAAAGAAGATATGTTCCCAGCTATGAAAATGGATAATGAAGAAATGGTATTGAGACCTATGAATTGCCCTCATCACATGTTGATATATAAGAGTAAAATGCGTTCATATCGTGACTTACCAATCAGAATTGGCGAACTTGCACATGACTTTAGATATGAAGCAAGTGGAACTGTTTGTGGCTTAGAGAGAGTCCGTGAAATGTGTCAAAATGATGCACACCTTTTTGTAAGGCCAGATCAAATTAAAGAAGAAGTCGGAAACATTTTGAATTTAATCAAAGAAGTTTATCAAAAAGATTTTAGATTTCCAGCTTCTAGCTTTAAATATAGACTATCTTTACGAGATAAAAATAATAAAGAAAAATATATTGATAATGATGAAATGTGGGAAACGGCAGAAAGCCAATTAAGACAAATTTTAAAAGAGCTAAATATCGATTTTTATGAGGCAGAAGGAGAAGCAGCATTTTATGGACCTAAGATTGATATTCAGATAAAAACAGCTTTAAATCATGATGTTACAATTCCAACTTGCCAATTAGATTTTGCACTTCCTGAAAGATTTGAGCTAGAATATATTGGTGAAGATGGAAAAGCACATAGACCAGTTGTTATCCATAGAGCTATACTTGGTTCTTCTGATAGATTTATTTCATTCTTATTAGAGGAAACAAAGGGAAATTTACCTTTATGGCTTGCACCAA
Source organism: uncultured Clostridia bacterium (assembly GCA_944388665.1). Classification (GTDB taxonomy): domain Bacteria; phylum Bacillota; class Clostridia; order TANB77; family CAG-508; genus CAG-269. The sequence continues at coordinate 3,359 of CALXJQ010000058.1, read as the reverse complement.
CACAAATTAAGATTTTACCAATTACAGATAAAGAACATGATTATTGCCATAAATTAAGAGAAGAATTCTTAAAAGATGGTATAAGAGTAGAAGTTGATGACAGAAATGAAAAAACAGGATATAAAATACGTGATGCCCAACTACATAAAATACCTTATATGCTAATTATAGGACCAAAAGAGGTAGAGAAAAATACAGTTTCTATACGTTCTAGGGAAGATGGAGATATAGGAACAATGGACATAGAAGAATTTAAAAATAAAGTTTTGGAAGAAGTTAAAAATAAAAATTAAAAATAGGAGAGATAAAAATGAAGTTAGGAATAGTAGGTTTGCCAAACGTTGGCAAAAGTACATTGTTTAATAGTATAACTAAAGCAGGAGCAGAATGTGCAAATTATCCGTTTTGTACTATTGAGCCTAATGTAGGCGTTGTGCCAGTACCAGATGAAAGGCTGGATAAATTAACAGAAATGTATCATCCAGCTAAAACAACTCATGCAGTTATTGAATTCGTGGATATAGCAGGATTAGTAAAAGGAGCTAGCAAAGGGGAAGGATTGGGAAATAAATTTTTGTCACACATACGTGAAACTGATGCAATTTGTGAAGTAGTAAGATGCTTTGAAGATAGCAATATTGTTCATGTAGATGGTAGTGTAGACCCAATTAGAGATATAGAAACAATAAACCTAGAATTAATATTTGCAGATTTGGAGACAGTAAATAAAAGACTTGAAAAAGCAAAAAAGAATTTAAAAGGAGATAAAAAATACCAAGAAGAGATAAATGTATTAGAAAAAATAAAAACAAATTTGGAAAATGGCATTTCAGCAAGAACAATTAGTTTTAATGAAGATGAACAAAAACTAGTTAAAGATATGTTTTTATTAACAACTAAACCAATTTTGTACATTGCCAATATCTCTGAAGAGCAGTTGGCTGATAGCGAGAATGACCCATTAGTAAAAAAAGTAAAAGAATATGCTGCAAAAGAAAACGCAGAAGTAATTCCACTATGTGTAAAAATTGAAGAAGAATTATCTGGACTTGATGATAATGACAAAAAGGAAATGTTACAAGCTTTAGGTTTAGATGAATCTGGCCTAGATAAAGTAATTAAGAAAAGTTATGATTTATTAGGTCTAATGTCATTCTTGACAGCTGGTGAGCCAGAAGTAAGGGCTTGGACAATAAAAAAAGGTACAAAAGCTCCAGAAGCAGCCGGAAAAATACATTCAGACATACAAAGAGGATTTATCAAGGCAGAAGTAGTTTCATTTAATGATTTAATGAAAGCTGGCTCTATGCTAGAAGCAAGAGAAAAAGGACTTGTAAGGTCAGAGGGAAAAGACTATGTAATGCAAGATGGTGATATTGTATTATTCAAATTTAATGTTTAAAAAAATGTAATCTATCTGTAATAAAACTGTAAAATAAAAATACAAAAAAAACTTGACTTATAAATTTTTTAAGTATAAAATAAAAAAGAAGTAAAAAACAAACGAAAAAATTTATAAAATATATATTTTCAGTATTTTTAGTATTATATATTGAAATATAAATAAAAAAGTGGTATAATTATTGCTGATTATATGAATACTAATAGAAAATATATAAATTAAGTGAGGAGAATTAATATGAACAAATCAAATTTAATCAAAACAATTTTAATTATAACAATGTCTTTAGTTGTTGCATTATTTGCATTAGATGCAAATGTTTTAGCTGCTACAAATACGGCAGATGATTTTGAAGATTTAACAAATACAATAAATTCTACAAATAACGCAGGAAATAATACTTCAAACGGAACGAATAATACAGCTAATAGGGCTAATACAAGCAACACAAGTAATTCTACCAATAATACGGCAAGAAATAATTCAACAAACAATACGGCAAACAATGCTGCTAGAAATAATTCAAGCGTTTATAATAATTCAAGCTTACCAAGCACAGGTATATCAGACTCAATACCAGTTGCAGTTTTAATAGTTGTTTTAGGAATTTCTGCAGTGTATGCATATAAAAAGATGAAAGATTACAGAAATATTTAAAAATAATAAATGTATAAAACAAAAGGTAGAAATTATTAAATTTCTACCTCATTTTTGTTCTGCTCTTACAATAATTCTATTGGAATTGAGATTATTGCAAGTAACAAGTGTTAAAGTTTTGGTAGTATTGTCATAGTCAAAAATGGGAGAAAGATCATGTTGGTCAACTTCATAAATATCATAAACATAGTAGATATATTCTTTTCCATTATTATCAAAAATTAAAATTTCATCTCCAGTAGAAAGATCACCTATTTTGCTAAAAAATAGAGAATTGTCATAATTATGACCTGCAATACAAATATTGTCATTTTCAACTAGTGATTCACCTGAAAAACGACAAGGAGCAATTTTAAGCAAATCTTCATTAAGTTGATTAAATATAGGGTAATAAACATCTATATTTGGAATTTCAATTATACCGAAATAAAGTGTTTAAAGGGCTAGAATTGCTATTTGCTTCTTGATTGCTAGGTAAGCTTTCATAGCTGCTGTATTCCTGAGAATCAGAAGAATTTTGAGAACTGTAAAGTTTATATACATTATAATTAGAAATTAGTGAAGTTGCTAGCTTTTCATTTTTATATAAATTATTAAAATAAATACAACATATAACGATAATAACAACTATGATGCTAATAGATAAAACTAATTGAAGCTTGAAAAAAATTTCTTTTGATTTAGAAGAGTGCTGAGTTGTAATATCGTTTGTACCATTATATAAAATCTGATTTAATATTTTCAAAATTCTCACTACTTTCATCATTTATTATAGATTTATTTTGCGCAAAAAGGAGAAAACTATGCCAAAAACGAAAGAACAAATAATTTTAAAGAAAAAAAAGAAAAATGTAAAAATATTTCCAATATATAAGACAATTTCTTGGGATTTGCTATTTTACTATCCAATTATCTTCTTGTTTCTAACACAAGTTAAGGGATTTTCAGCATCGCAAGTATTGTTTTCTGACAGTATGTATACTTTATTTAATATGTTTTGGCAATTGCCAATGACGTGGGTGGTAAGCAGAATAGGAAAGAAAAATTGCTTAGTAATTGGAAATATTTTGTATGCTTTAAGTATACTTGCAATAATATTTGTAAATCAGTATTATGAATTGATATTAATTCAATTTATGTATGCAATGGGATATGCCATAAAGGGAATTTGTGAGCCAAATATATTGTATGATTCATTGCCTAAGGGAAAAAAGAGAGGGAGTGTGTTCTCTTTAATAGATGGAAAATCATCATCATATTTTTACTTATTTGATGCACTTTCATCTGTATTAGCAGGATA
>CALXJQ010000057.1 GCA_944388665.1 uncultured Clostridia bacterium | reverse complement strand
GCGATTGGAGTGGTTGTAGCCATTCTTAGTATTAAATAAATGAGGGCGCGCTTCGCGAGAGGCTCGTTTGTTTAATATTTAGAATGGCTAAACCACGCATTGAGCCGAGGAATGTAATAAATTTAATAGAAATATCAGCTATGAATTACATAGTTTTTAAAGTACAAATGTGCCAAACTTTCCGATATACTCCCCAAAAGGAATGGCTCTCGTGGCACAAAAAGGATGTTTTTTTCCTCCGTCCCCAAAAACACCCAAAAACATCTCATACAAATTCTTCCCACACCAAATTTGCAAAGTCTAGGCCTTTATTGGTTAGGCGAATATAGTTGCCATTTATCTCTATTAAATTGTATTTTACTAATTTTTCTAGTTGTGTTCTGTATTTATATAGTGGGTTTTCTATGTATTTGGCCTTAAAGGCTGATATGTTTACGCCTTCAAGTTTTCTTAGTCCAAGTAGCATATATTCGTTTTTTTGGTCTTCTAGGCTTTGCACTTCTTCAATTATTCTTCCACACTTATTAAAGTTTTTGATTTCTTTTAAATCTTTAATCTCCTCAGGCCTTTCAATTTTTTCCGAATTTTTCACTCCACCTATATTCTCGACTCCAGCAATATTTGCAAATTGTTTTATGTATTCCTCAAGATTGTCTGTGTTTGCATATCTGACCCCATTTAGGTATGAGTGGGCTGCGCAGCCTAGGCCGATGTATTCTTTTTGTTCCCAGCAATTCCAGTTATGCTTTGATTTGTAGCCTTTTTTTGCAAAGTTAGAGATTTCGTAGTGCTCATAGCCTAGAAGTTCAAGCTGATCTTTTACATACCAATACATCTGTCTTTCTAGCTCATCGTCAGGCAATTGCAATTCTCCTGAGCTTAGTTGCTTTTCTATTTTTGTCCCTTCTTCTACGATTAGAGAGTATACACTTACATGCTTTGGCTCTAGCTTTTTTATCTCGTTTATGGCATGCTTTAAGTCTGCAATCGTTTGGTTTGGAAGGCCTATCATTAAGTCTATATTGATGTTTTCAAATCCCGCTTCTTTAGCTAATTTATATGTATTTAGAAATTCATTGTAAGTATGAATTCTTCCAATTTCCTTTAATAGATTATCATTTGTGCTCTGCAAACCGATGCTCAACCTATTGATTCCGCAATTTTTGTATTCTTCGATTTTTTGTTTCGTAATTGTTCCCGGATTTACCTCTATTGTTAGTTCTATAGCGCCTTTATTGATTTTTTGTATTATTTCTTTTATATATTTACTATCAACAAAAGATGGCGTTCCGCCACCTATATATATTGTTGTTACATTATAGTCTTTTAGATTATATGTTTCTATTTCGTTTTTTAATGCTTTAAAGTATTGGTCTATTTTGTCTTCTTTTCCTGCATAAGATACGAAATCGCAGTAACTACACCTTTTTTTACAAAACGGAATATGCACATAAATTCCTAGTTCTTTTTCCATCTAAACTACATTCCTTTCTGATTTGCTCTTAAAATATCTTTTCAGCCCATCCATGTCTGCGTTTTCGATTTTTGTCTAATCCCTTTTATTCTTTTGCCAGTTCCACTATTTTTTTCAGCCTATAATTCACTCCTGATTTTCCAATTGGATTTTTCAATAATTGACCAAGTTCTATTAATGATGCATCTGGATTCTCCAGCCTCAATTGTGCAATTTCTTTTAAATTATCATCCAATTTATTGAACTTGCCCGTTTCCTTTAATTTTTTTATCGCAGTTATTTGCTCTATTGATGCATTTATAGTTTTGTTTAGGTTTGCTGCTTCGCAATTAACAAGCCTATTTACTTTTCCTCGCATTTCTCTTTCAATTCGGATATTTTCAAACTCTAGCACAGCCTTATTTGCCCCAAGTAGTGCTAAAAATGTTGAAATATCCTCGCCGTTCTTAATATAAAATCCATATTGATTTTTCTTTTTTATTGTTTTTACATTTATTGAAAACAAGTTCAAAATTTTAACCATGTCTGCCAAATTTTCTAAATTAGATAAGTCTACCGCCAAATGATATTCTCGCTCTGGATTATTAACTGAACCAGAACCGTAAGAAGCTTCCTCTTATTATTGCTTTTAGCTTTTCTTCAGTCTGATTCTTATTTTTTTCGGCTTGATTTATCATATCCTTTGTTTCAGCATTCAAGTAAATTTCTCCTTTTGAAATCAAATCTGCAGCACTAGTATTTATTAAACCACTTGATTTAGTTACAAAATCCGCATCATTAGCATTTAACGTTATTATAAAAGTTTTTCCTAATATTTCTATGTTATGTTCTATGTCCAAATTTGCAAGCAATCTTGAAAATCTATTAATATTATAATCACTCTCTGTAGAATATTTTATGTTTCTTCCGTCAACTAACGTATTTTTTGATATTAGATACCCCATTAGTTCATATTTAACCAATTCTTTATTTGTTAAACTACTATTATTATTCAACTCTTTTTTAATATCAGAAGAAAAAGACAAATTAATCACCTCTCATACATTTGTCAGTCATTTTTGAAAATGAACTTTAAAGAACGTCCCCAAAGTTCACTCGCTAAAAACATCAAAAAGCCTTAAATATAAAGGAAAACTGAGAATGAACTTTAAAGAACGTCCCCAAAGTTCAAGCTAATCTCGTTACTATTACTCTGTCATTATTGAATAAATCCTTTTTAGAATATGTGTCTCTATATTTTCCTTCGTTCTCAATTAGCTCTATCACATCATATTTTTGGTCGTATCCTATTTCTAAGCAGATATATCCTCTATATTTTAGATATTCATAGCCGTTTTTTAGTATTTTTCTATAAAAGTCTAAGCCATCTTCTCCGCCATCTAAAGCAATTGTAGGTTCGTTCTTTACTTCTTTGCTCAATGTGTTTATTACTCTTCTTTTTATGTATGGCGGGTTTGAGACTATTATATCGTATTTATCGTTTGGCAGATTTTCGAATAAGTTAGATTTTACAAATATTATCTGGCTTTCTACATCATTATTCATTGCATTTTTTTGAGCTATTTTCAGTGCTTTTTCACTTATATCAACAGCTGTAATTTGGCTTTTTTCGATATATTTCGCTAGTGAAACAGCTATTGCACCGCTTCCAGTACATAAGTCTAAAATTTTTTTTGCTTCTGTTTTTTTGGCTATGGCAATTACTTCTTCAACGAGTATTTCTGTGTCTGCTCTAGGGATAAGGACGTTGTTGTCTACGTAAAAGTTTAATTTCATAAATTCTTGCTGATGTGTGATATGTTGTAATGGTATTCCGTTTATTAATTTTTTGATATTTTTAAAATACTCGTTTTCCTGCGCTTTTGTTAACTCATTTTCGTCATATACGATTATATATTGTCGCGGTTTATTTAACATAAATTGCATTAATAAGCGCGCTTTCATTTTTGGAGTTTCTATTCCATTTACTTTTAGCTCTACCATTCCTTTATTTATTGCTTCTCTTATTTTCATAACACATCACCTGTATATTTATTTTAATAGATATTTATTAAAAAATCAATGGACTTGATACATAAAAAGTGCTATAATTAAGTAAATCCGTATTGTTAATTAGCATAATTTATATATGCTAGTATTTTATTGCGAAAGGATGACTTCATAATGTTATTCACAATCGGAATCGTTATTATCGCATTTGCCGTATTATCTTTGATATTTCGGCTGATATTCGCTGCAGTTAGAATAGCCAGCAATATTATATCTTTCCTCTTTATTATAGGGATTTTTATAATATGCTGTGGCGCTTGTGGCTCATTTTTCTAATTACAGCGGTAAAAAGTCACTTGAATAATCAAGTGGCTTTTTGCTATAGTTTATAATTATATAATTCAAATATTATAATAAATAGTTTTTAACTATTTTTCGTCTTCAAAGAATTTCTTGAAGTCTTCTTCATTTACTTTTTCTTTTTCTAGTAAAGCTTGTGCTATCATATCTAGTTTATCTCTATGCTCTCTTAATAATTCTATTGCTCTATTGTAAGCTGTATTTATGATGTCTTTTACTTCTTCGCCTATTTTATCTCCAATATTTTCGCCAAACATCTGAATTTCGTAAGGCTCTTTACCTTGGAAATCAATAGGTCCAAGCTTATCGCTCATTCCATATTTTGTTACCATGTCTCTTGCTATTTGAGTAGCAACTTCTATGTCGTTACTTGCTCCTGTAGAGATATCATTTATTACTAATTTTTCCGCTGCTCTACCACCAAGCAATGCAACAAGCCTCTCCTGCATTTCTGTTTTAGAAATGTAGTATTTGTCTTCATCAGATTTATACATTGTATAGCCACCTGCTACACCTCTTGGAATTATTGAGATTTCTTTTACATTTGTTTGTGTTGGTAGATATCTACTTACAACAGCATGGCCAGCCTCGTGATATGCAGTTAATCTTTTATCTTTTTCTGAAACTGTTCTTGCCTTTTTCTCAAGGCCAACAGTAACTTTCTTTATGGCTTCTTCTACATCATCATTTTCGATGCTTTCATGCTTATTTTTAGTTGCCTCTATAGCAGCCTCGTTTAAAATATTAGCAAGTTCAGCACCAGTAAAGCCTGCGGTATCTTCTGCAATACTTTCTAAGTTTACATCTGCTGATAATTTTAAATCTTTTGAGTGTATTTTTAGTATTGCAAGTCTTCCTTTTAAGTCTGGAACTGGAATTGTAATTCTTCTATCAAATCTTCCAGGTCTTAGTAAGGCTTTATCAAGCATTTCTGGTCTATTAGTAGCAGCCAAAACTATTATTGTTTCATCAGAACTAAAGCCATCCATTTCAACTAATAATTGGTTTAATGTTTGATTGTTTTCAGTTTCAGCGCCACTATTTGAACTTCTTCTAGCGCCTATTGCATCTATTTCATCAATAAACACTATGCAAGGAGCTAATTTTCTTGCTTTTTCAAATAGTTTTCTTACTCTTGAAGCTCCAAGCCCTGCAAACATCTCTATAAATTCTGATCCACTCATTGAAATGAAAGGAACATTTGCTTCTCCTGCTATAGCTTTTGCTATTAAAGTTTTTCCTGTTCCAGGTTTTCCATATAATAGCACTCCTTTTGGAATTTTGGCTCCCATTTTTGTAAATTTCTCTGGCTTTTTCAAAAACTCTACAATTTCTTTTAATTCTTCTTTTTCTTCGTCCAAGCCAGCAACATCGTCAAAAGTCACTTTTGTTTTTATTTCTGTTTCATCATATATTTTTCCCTTTTCACCAAAGCTTTGCATTTTAAATATCATTATAAATAGTGCAAGCATTATTAATGTTGGCAAAATTGAAATTATAAAAGATGGAATTTGAGCCCAGACACTTCTAGGATTTTGAATCAACTCGATGTCGCTTCCCTCATCTACTTTCTGTTGAACAAAACCTATAAAGCTTTCTGTATTAGGCACTATTGCCGTTTTTTCTTCATCTACATTTTTTTCTTTTACTTTTACAGTTGTACTTCCAACTGTCATTTCTATTTTTTCTATATTATTAGAAGAAATTTCTTTAATCAAGTCAGTATAAGCAAGAGTATTTTCATCTTCCTTATTTCCATTACTCGTAAGAACTATTATGCATGCTATTAGTAGTGCTACTAAAATAATTATTAAAATAATATAGAGCCATTTGTTTTTAGTCTTTTTATCATCTTTATTGTTCATCATTTTCCTCCTTTTTAATTTTTATGTCTTCTCTGGCTCAGGAGTTTCTCCTTCACCTTTCTTTTCTTCCTCTTTGTCCTTTTTCCTTCTTTCTTCTCTTTCTTTTTCATTTTTTTCTTCTTCTTTTTGATTTTCTTTTTCTTGCTCTACTAGTTGTTGTTTTTCTACCAATTTCATTAATTCTGACTGTTTTTTCACGAAATCAGCTTTTAATAAGAATATTGCTGCTATTAAGTATATTGCTGCAACAGCTACATACATTAATTGGAAATACTGCATTTCAAATGGTACAAAGATATTTACTGCAATATAAGCTATGTTCAATATTGTTGAAAGTGTAAGTGCATAAATTGACATATTGAATATTGCTATATACCTCATTCTTATTTTTGCAAAAAGTGTAGTTAATAAACCTAACACACTTAAAAGTATTGCATTCGTTAATGTAGTTAATAAATACATAACAAATGAGTATATAAAAATTGCTACGAATACATTTACATATAAATTTCCTATTATACCTGAAGAATTTGCATAATTTATTACATCTTGCTTTGTAAATTGTGATATATTAAAATTTGATAATGTTGTTTTATATTCATAATTGATTGTACCTGCAACAGATGGATTTTTTAATATCATTTCATTTTTTAGGATTATAATTCCACTTTCCGCTTGCTCTATTTCATCAATATATTCATTTATTGTAGCATTATCTTCTGTTTTTGTATCTACAATTATTTTTCCTACTATCGAATTTTCAGGCGATATTTTCAATACTTCATCAGTTTGAACATCTAATATTCCATCTTTATAAGAAAAGTCTGGAAAATCATTTTGTAAATAATTAATGCCATCAGCTACCATATTTGATATTTGATATACCATGCCTGCACCAATAACAATTGCAATAATGGCCATAATTTTACAGCAATATGAAATAGCCCTTCCTACTCCTTCAGCTGCCATAGCAGGATATTTTTCTATTTTTGTAACAGAATACCAAATTTTTTTAAAAAATCCAATAGGTTTATACTCTTCTTCATTCATATCTTATTTGTATTCCCTCCTAACGCGTGAATCCACAAATCTTGGATCAATTGAAATTTTAACTATGTCGCCTATTTTAACATTTTTTTCTGTTATATCACATACAATATGATATGTTCCTATTCTACCTAAAATTTTGCAATTTTCATCATTTATTTTAACATAAAAAGATTTATCTTTAAAGAAGTCTTTTACTGCTCCAACCAAATATCTAAGTTTATCAATCGGCCTATACATATCTTTGCCATTTTTAACATTTATTCCATCCATGTAGCCACAAGGAATTATAGCTACTGTAGTTGGCTTTTTTGTTTTATAAGAATTTGAATATCCTATATTAAAGCCTTTTGGCAATTCTTTTATTTCAGCCACATTTGACTCTAGGTGACCTATTCTTTTTAATCCTAATGCACTTTTAAATGATAGCCTTCCTAAAAAAGCTGAACCTATTCTAACTGCATTTAGATGCATATTAGGAAATTTTATAAATGCGGAAGAGTTACATATATGCAGCATTCCTGGTTCTATTTCATTCATTTTTAGCACTTCCACCACATCTATAAATCTATCAAACTGCATCTTTGTATATTTATCATCGTAAAAGCTAATTGAAAAATGTGAAAAAGTTCCCTCTATTTTTATATTCTTTGCAGGTTTTAAGGCCTCTACAATTTTTTCCCTTTCACTATACAAAAATCCATATCTGCCAAAACCTGTATCAATTTTTAGATGTGCTCGTATTTTTTTACCTCTTTCTGCTCCAATCTTTTCAGCAACTTCCACATCTTCTTTTGAGCCTATTGTTATAATTATATTGTTTTCTACTAATTTTCTAACATCTTTTTCAATCGCCGTTGAAGATAACATCAAAATATCTTGCTTTATTCCTGCATTTCGCAGCTCAATTGCCTCATCTACTGTAGAAACTGCAAGCATCGTAATTCCATTATCAATTAGAAAATTAGCATATTGGACTAAGCCCAGCCCATATCCATTGCCTTTTATAACAGCTATTATTTTTAAAGGCCTTCCTTTATCGTCTTTTCCACTTTTTTCAGCATATTCCTTTATTCTTTGGATATTATGCCTTAAATCTTCTTTATTTACAATTAATTCGCTCAATTTAACTCTCCTTAATGATTTTTTAACTTCATCTTCCACTGTCTTATTGTTCTAAAAGCCTTCTCTGAGAAGCGATATAGCTTGTACGTCAACGGTTTAAATGGATAATATACTTCGCCTATAAATTCCGTAAATGTTGCCCCAAAACCTTGCTTAAATCTATATAATCCATATTGTGGGTGATGTTCATCCACAACACCAGAAACACCTCTAAAATCATAAATATCATCATGCCTTGCAATTGCCATTTTTATCATTTCCCATTGAAGCAAATAATTTGGCATCAAATTGCGGTGCTCATTACTACTAGCACCATACAAATACCAAGTTTTATTACCATAAAAAATTGGTATTACGCCAGAAATTGGCTTTCCATCATAATATGCCATCAAAACCTTAATATGCTCTGGTCCTAGACAATCATACATTTTCTCAAAATACTCTAATGGACGAATTATAAAGCCATCCCTTTTACCTGTTTCAATCATAATCTTGTGAAAATCTTTCAAATCTTCCTTCGTCCCATCTTTTACAGTAACGCCTTTTCTACCTGCCAAGCGAATATTGTACCTCCACTTTTGCTTAAACCCTGCCATAATCTCATCTTCAGTTTTCCCCTTTATATCCAAGCGAAACACATACCTTGGCTGAATTTCATCTTTAAAATCCTTAGCATCGTCTTTTATCTTATAACCTAGCTTTGTCACAATCTCCCTAAACTCTTTATCATCACTAGTAATATCTGGCTCCATCCTTAGCACAATAGCCTTATACTTTTTTGCCAATTCCTTTGCACCATCTGTTATCTGTTGCAACACATTTTCATCATGAATATCACACACTGGCCCCCTTGCAGCATACATTATATTGCCAAATATTGGCATCTTTCTAATCCATACACACAAAGATCCAATAATATTCTTATTCTCATCTTCAGCCAAAATCACCTCTGGTTGCCAATTTGGCTTTTTTACTTCTGCCCATTCCAAAGATTGCTGAAAATTACACCTTTCATGTCCTTCTAAAAATTTTTTATATTCTTTTTTTGATTCTTCGCTACTCATATCAACGAATCTCATTTTCACTATCATTCCTTCCTAATGCTCTTTTTTAAGTTTCTTCTCAAAGTACTTTTCTTTAAACCGTCTTTTTAAATCATTTTTTCTTCTAATTTTATTCAAAATTATTATTTCCTATACCATAGTATTTTACACTAAATATCAAAATTTTACAAGTGATTTAGTTTTATTTACAGGGTAATTTCATAAAATATTACAAAATTGTAATATTACCAATAATTTCCAATAGGAGATTATCATTAAGCAAGC
>CALXJQ010000056.1 GCA_944388665.1 uncultured Clostridia bacterium | reverse complement strand
AAAATAAAAAATAAATACTTATCAAAAATAGAAGAAGACAAAATAGAAGAATTAATAAACCTAAAAAATATTAATTATGAAATACAAAACTTTGAAAACAAAATAAACAACAAAAAAATAGAGCTACATAGTTTAGACTTAGACAAAAAAAATATCGAACCAAAATTAGATAACTTATCAAAAATAGAAGAAGAATTAGTTAACAATAAAGAAAAAATGTCAACCTTAAGACGATTAGAACATAGCATGAATTTAGCAAAACTAGTTATCACAGAAGCCTACGAAAAAATGAAAAATACCATAACCCCTAAATTTACAAGAGAACTATCTAAAAACATAGCAGAAATAACAGGCGGAAAATACAATCACATAATGCTAAACGACGAAAACATCCTAATGGCCGAACTAGAAAATGGTGACTATGCTCCAGTCTCAAAACTAAGCATCGGCACAATCGATCAACTATACTTATCATTAAGACTATCAATGGTAGAAGACCTCTCAAGCGAAACATTGCCAATCATCTTGGATGAAGCCTTTGCTTACTATGACTCTGAAAGACTAGAAAACATACTAAAATACATAAGCAAAAAATTTCAAAATCATCAAATAATAATACTTACTTGCACAAATAGAGAAATAGAAAAGTTGGACAAATTAAAAATAGACTACAAACTAAATGAACTTTAAAAATTGCCACTAGGGACGTAGCAAAATGGCAAAAAATTGCCAAAAAGGTACGTCCCTAGTGGCAAAAAATGTGGTATTGTAAATTTTGTAAAAATATAGTATAATATTTTAGGCAATTTAATTTGAGAAAGAAAGGAGTTTATGATATTTAATATCATAGAATGATTTATGTTTGAAAAGTTAGAAGCTATAGAAAAAAGATATGAAGAACTTACTAAAGAAATTTCAGACCCTAAAGTGATTGCTAATCAAGAGGAATGGCAAAAGCTGATGAAAGAGCATGCAAGCCTTGAAGATATAGTGTTGAAGTTTAGAGAATATAAAAAAGTTAAAAATGCTATGGAAGAGGCTGAGGAGTTGTTGAAAGATCCTGAGATGAAAGAGTTGGCCGAAGATGAATATTATAGTAATAAGGAGAAACTTCCTGGCCTAGAGGAAGAGTTAAAAATGTTGCTAATACCAAAAGATCCAGATGATGATAAGAATGCTATTTGTGAGATAAGAGCAGGAGCTGGAGGAGAGGAAGCTGCATTGTTTGCTGGAACTTTGTATAGGATGTATTCTATGTATGCCGAGAAAAAGCATTGGAAAGTGGAGGTCTTAAATGAAAATGAGACTGGACTTGGAGGATATAAGGAAATTACTTTCATGGTTACAGGGAAAGGTGTATATAGTAGATTGAAATATGAAAGTGGAGTTCATAGAGTTCAAAGAGTGCCAGAGACTGAAAGTAGTGGAAGGATTCATACTTCTACTGCAACTGTAGCTGTTTTGCCAGTTGTTGAAGATGTAGAAATAGAGATAAATCCAGCAGATATTAAGATGGAAGTTTTTAGGTCTTCCGGAGCTGGCGGACAACATATTAATAAAACTTCTTCAGCTGTAAGGCTAATACATGAGCCAACTGGAATTGTTGTTGAGTGCCAAACTGAAAGGTCTCAATTTCAAAACAGGGACAATGCTATGAAGATGCTACGTACAAAGTTATATGAAATGGAAAAACAAAAACAAGATAGTGAAATCGCAAATAGTAGAAGATCTCAAGTTGGTTCTGGCGATAGAAGTGAAAAAATAAGAACTTATAACTATCCTCAAGGACGAATAACAGACCACAGAATAGGAATGAGCATCTATCAGATGGAAAATTTCCTTAATGGTGATTTAGACGAGATGATAGACAATTTGATAGCTGCAGATAGAGCAGAAAAGTTAAAAGATGGCGAAATTTAATCATATACGAATAATTTAAAACTTCTTAAAATAAACTTATAAAGAGAGTAAATTTGTTTTAAGGAGTTTTTATTGTGGAGATTTTAAAAACTACTGTTTTGGGATTGTTCTTTGGAACATTTGGAACTACGCTTGGAGGAATAATTGGGGTTTTAATTAAAAAGCATTCAAATAAATTCTTGAGTTTTATATTGGCATTTGCTTCTGGGTTAATGATGGCTGTTATCTGTTTTGATCTCATCCCAGAAGCTTTAGAAATAAGCTCAATATATAGTCTGATTTTTGGGATCATATTAGGAATTATTTCAATGATATTTTGTGACTTGCTGGTAGAAAAAAAGTTCAAAATGCCAACTTCCGTAAGTCATAAAAATAACTTACTAAAAACAGGGATTATCGTATCAATTGGATTAGCAATTCATAATTTCCCTGAAGGTTTGGCCATTGGCTCTGGTTTTGAGGCTTCTATAAAATTAGGCTTAGGTTTAGCCATAGCAATTTGCTTACATGATATACCAGAAGGCATTTCAATGGCAGTGCCAATGAAAAACGGTGGAATGAAAGCCTCTCGAGTTGTGTTCTATGTTATTTTATCTGGAATTACAACTGGCATTGGTGCTTTTTTTGGTGCTATAGTAGGCTCTATTTCTCAACAAATAATTGCAATTTGTTTAAGCTTTGCTGCTGGTGCAATGCTATACATTGTATCTCGGCGAGCTTATTCCGGAATCTAATAAACTTTACCAAGGAAGAATGACTGCTGTTGGAAATATGCTCGGCATTATCATTGGAGTTTTTGCCATGAATGTAATATGAACCTTGGATGTTTTTGGGGACGGAGGAAAAAAACACCTTGAACTTTAAGGAACGTCCCCAAAGTTCAAAAAAATTCCCCACACTAATAAATAATGTGGGGAAAGAAATTATTCAATTTCAATATATTTAGTTGTATCAGTTACTTCTTTCTTTGATTTTGGGAAAGTTAAAGTTAAAGTTCCATTTTTGAAAGATGCCTTGATATCTTCTTGCTTAACGTCTTCGCCTATATAGAATGTTCTAGCGCATTCTCCAGCATATCTTTCTTTTTGAATATATTTGCCATCCTCCTTGTTTTGAACTTCACTTTTGTCGACTTGTGCATGAACTGTTAGATATCCATTTTCTACTTTGATTTTGATTTCATTTTTTTCATATCCAGGTAAATCAATGTCTACAACATAATGATCTCCTTTTTCTTTGATATCTGTTTTCATCAATTTACTTTCGTCACTTCCACTAAAGAATGGGTCACTAAACATTTCATCTAACAAATCAAATCCTCTGTTTTTTCTTGGTACTAACATCATAATAATCAACTCCTTTACCTTATTTCATGTATTATTATATATCTAAATTTAGCAAAGTCAATAGCAGAGTGCTAAAATTCACAAAAATTTCACATTTGTTCTGAACATGTTCTTGCAGTAGTAAAAGCTATTAAGAGAATAGACAATAAAAATGTGAAATAAAAAGAACTAGATTACTTGGTAAAGAGAAATCTAGTTCAATAAACAAAAAATAAACATATAAATATATGATTTATTAATCGCATTTTAGCAAAAAAATCCACAATAGTCAATACAATTGAAAATTTTTTTGAAAAATTTAGCCTTAAAAAATTAAAAACTAAGTGTTTTTTGCTTAAAAAATTACCACTGCATTATATACTTTTTTTCTCCGAGTATCTAGGTCCAATTTTATACCGATATTTTTAAAGCCCATAGCATTAAAAAAAAGAAATGCTGATATGTTTTTTTCGAAAACTTCCAAACTAAGAGTACTATGCAAGTTTTTGCAATAATTAATTAATTGTTTTCCTATACCGAGACGTTGAGAATCTTCGCGAACATAAATAGCTCCAATAATGTCTTGAGGAAAAATACTAATAAATCCTTTTATGTCTTCAACTTGTCTTTCATTTTGCATTTCCCTAGAATTTGAAAAATCATTAAATTCTTTAGAAGTTTGGCAATATAGATATGTCTCAGCATTTTGAAAACTGGCTTTAACTTGGTTGAAGTGCAGTAGCCAGTAATCCTTATCTATAAAATAATTTGCTTTAAAATTTCCTTTAGTCCACAAAGTCATAACCTTAGTTGTATCAGAGTCTTTAAATTTTCTTATCAAATGTAAACACCTCACAATATTTTAATTATTATTTATAAAGAATATTATATTAAGAGTTATCATTTTGTCAATCATTTCTTGTAATAGTTTTATGACGAAATTTAGCATAATTAGAACATAATAAACAATGTTTAGTATCACTATTAGTACCATATATGGTTTTTGCAAAAATTAAAAAAGTATTTCAAATACTTAAAATAGCTATATTTTTTGTGATTTTTACATAAAATATAATAGTATTAGTAGTATGTTTAATATTTTATATAAGCTTGGTATACTTAAACTGATACATAAAATATTTTGGAGGTATAAAATGAGAACAATTTCAAAGACAGACATAAACAAAGCTTTTGGAAATGTCATAAAAATCTATCGTGAAAAAAGTAAACTCACACAAGAAAAATTGGCAGAAGAATTAGGAATATCATTAAAGTACGTATCTAGGATAGAAACTGGTAAAAGTGGTATGAAAGCTCTTACGTTAATCAATTGCATTAATATTTTGGGAATTGAACCAAATGTACTATTCAAATCATTAATAGAAGATGAGAATATTGTAAAAAATATAGAAATATCTGAACAACTTCAATCACTTTCAGATGATAAAAAGGACTGCGCATTATCAATTATACAACTATTAAAAAATTTAAAATAGAAATTATGCAAGTATCGTTCTGAAGATGATAAATAAAATATTTCAACAAAGATGCCCTTCCTGACATTTTTTACCAGAAAGGACGTCCATTTTTGTTGCTTTTGTAAGATTCTTTATAAATAATAAAAAATTATGCTATTTTCTAAAGAATTTAGAAAATAGCAGTTTTTATATTTCTTGACAGTTTTCAAATTTAATTTTTATATCCAAACTTCTCCATCCTTTCTTCTTCTCTAGTAGATAATTCTTTTAGCCATTCAGCTAATCCATTACTATCATTATTTCTTAAAAATTCAAAATACTTTACCCTATCCTCTTTAGCTATAACAACAGGTGGTAAATCATTCTTTAGTAATTCATAATTTATAAGTAATCTACCTGTTCTTCCATTTCCATCTTCAAAAGGATGTATTCTTTCAAAATCAATATGATATTTAGCAATTTTAGTAAAAATATCCTGTTCATCATGAATGTAATTATATATATAATACATCATCAAATTTGGAACTTTTTCAGGCTCTGGTGGGATATGTTCACTGCCGTGAATAAATACTTGTACAGTTCTATAACCTTTTGTATCTTTAATATCTCTATTTATTGTTTCATTCAATTTTTTAATAAATCTTTCATCAAATTCTTCATTATTTTGTAAATTCTTAAAAACTAATTCTAATGCTTTTTTATGATTTATAGCCTCATATATTTCCCTTGGTTCTTTTCCTTCGATTTTAAAGCTATTGTCGTTATAAAGAATAGCATAAGTTTCAGCATAAGTAAGTGTACTTCCTTCAATAGCATTTGAATGATAAGTACTTCTTGTAATTAAATCTTCTAAATAATTTTTATTATTTAAAATAAATTCTAAAATTTTCATAAACGTTTCCTTTTTCTTATAATCTACTAATTATATCAATATATTTAATTTGTGTTTTAGGATTTTTGCTGTTTACTAAATCATTAAATATATTATCTATATTTATGTTTAAATTTTATCATATCCATTTTGGAAAATCAATAATTGTTGATAATTAAATATTTTGAACATGTTGATAATTAAATATTTTGAACTCTAAAAAAATCCGTTACTTTACCGTCACTTTTTGAAAGAAAAACAAAAAATAGCAAGTCTTATATTGCTTGCTATTACTGTATTTTATCTTATAAAAAGATGGTCGGGGTGACAGGGATCGAACCTGCGACCTCATGGTCCCAAACCACGCGCGCTACCAACTGCGCTACACCCCGATTTGGTTTAAATATTTCAGATACTTAAATATAATAGCACAAATAAAGTTGTTTTGCAAGATTTTTTTCAAAATTTCTTGATAAAAAGACTAAATCAAAGTATAATATTTATAATAATTTACATCCTAGTTAATCAATTGCACCATTATATTCTATAAAAAGGGAGTTGTGATAAATGGCTAGCAAAAGAATAAAAAAAAGTTTCGCACAAACAATATCAGCAATTATTTTACTTGTAGCTATTGGAATAATAGGATATTTTAATCCTATTACTCAAGAAAAAAGTAACACGGCAAATGCTAATACTGAGAGTACAAATAGTGTAGCTGTAAGTACAGCTGTGTTTGATTTAAGTAGTATTCCTAAATATCAAGGAGACGCTTATGTTGTTTTAGATAATAATAAGCCAGAATTTGAACAAAGCGATTTTACAACAACTTCCTTTGAAAAATATAGTGATTTAGATGCATTGGGGAGGTGTGGGGTGGCATTTGCTAATATTAGTTTAAATACAATGCCAGCGGAACACCAGGAAAGAGAGAGCATTTCAAGTGTTACGCCTTCCGGATGGATAAACAAAAAATATGATAATATTGATGGAGAATATTTATATAATAGGTGCCACCTTATAGGCTATCAGCTTTCCGCAGAAAATGCAAATGAGAAAAATCTTATAACTCGGTACAAGATATATGAATACAGAGGGTATGTTGCCTTTTGAAAACCAAGTTGCAGATTATGTTAGAAAAACTAAAAATCATGTTTTATATAGAGTCACACCGATTTTTGAAGGAAATAATTTAGTGGCAAGCGGAGTGCAAATAGAAGCGGAATCAGTTGAAGACAGCGGTGCAGGAGTATGCTTCAATGTATATTGCTATAATATACAGCCAGGAATTAGTATTGATTACAGCACAGGTGAAAGTCAATTGCAATAAAATATATACAAAAATGATTATAAACGTTAAAAGATTGAAAAATTATTAGCTGTGTTTGTTATAATATATGTAAAAAAGGAATGTGATATATAATGAAATTAAATATAGTAATGGTTGAACCAGAAATACCTCAAAATACAGGAAATATTGCTAGAACTTGTGCAGCAATAGGGGCAAAATTACATTTGGTAAAGCCATTAGGTTTTCAGCTAACAGATAAATACTTAAAAAGAGCAGGTCTTGACTACTGGGACAAGTTAGATATAGAAATACATGAATCTTTAGAAGATTTCTTGAAAAAATATAAACCTGAGGAAAATAATATGTATTTTTCAACCACAAAAGGAAAACGTTGTTATTCAGATATAGATTACAGAAAGTTTGATGAAGTATTTGTTCTATTTGGAAAAGAGACAAAGGGATTGCCAGAAGATCTATTAAAAAAATATATAAAAAACACAATAAGAATTCCAATGAGGGAGCATTTACGCTCACTAAATCTTTCTAATTCTGTGGCAATAGTGGCTTATGAAATCTTTAGGCAGGTAGGATTTAATGGCTTAGAGCAGATTAGCAGTTATTTTGATTTAAATAAAGGGTGATGAAAATTGATTAGATTATTTTATATTAAAAATAAATTAAAAAACAAAAAACTTATAAATGAAAATGATAAAAAAACTCTAAACAATTATAAAGAAATATCAAAGATGTCAAAGCAAGATATTATAAAGCAGTTTGGCTCAAATGAGGAGCATGGTTTAAGTTCAAAGCAGGCAGCCCAAAAATTAGTTGAAGATGGGCCCAATATTGTAGTTAAAGAAGCTAAACATTCGTGGTTTTACTTTTTTATAAATTCATTTAAGGATAAATTTATACTTATATTAGTAATACTTGCAATTATAAATGAATTAGTTGCTGATGATAGTATTGGGACAATCATAATTTTGGCAATTGGTTTTGTAAGTGCTATGATAAAATTTGCCCAAAATTATTCTACTTATAAATTTAATCAATCATTAAAAGACAAAATGTTTTCAACTGCAACAGTAGTACGTGATGGAAAGGAAAGGACCATAAGAGTTGAAAAAGTAGTAAAAGGAGACATCATACATCTAAATGCAGGAGCAATAATACCTGCAGATGTAATGATATTGGAAAACAAAGATCTGTTTTTAAACCAATCTGTATTTACAGGAGAAAGTGTTCCAGTAGAAAAAGTAGCAAAATCAAATGATGCAGAGGAAATTTTCTCAATCTCTAATATTTGTTTAATGGGAACAAGTGTTATAAGTGGAGATGCAACAGCAATTGTAATTAATACTGGATTTTCCACTTATTTAGGAGGAATGGGTAAACAGATAGACTCAAAAAGGGAATTAACAAACTTTGAAAAAGGAATGAATAATATAACCAAATTACTTATTAAATATATGGTTGTAGTTTCTATAGCTGTGTTTGTAATTTATGCATTTATTCGTAAAGATGTGCTTGAAGCAATTCTATTTGCATTATCAGTGGCAGTAGGAATTACGCCAACAATGCTTCCAATGATTGTAAATGTAAATTTGACTAAAGGCACGAAGTCATTAGCAAAGAAAAAAACATTAGTAAAAAATATACAATCAATTCAAAATCTGGGGGCAATAGATGTACTTTGTACAGACAAAACAGGAACACTTACACTAGATAAAATAGTTTTACAAAAATATATAAATGTAGAGGGAAAAGAAGATTTGTCAATTTTAGAATATGCTTATATAAATAGCTATTATGGTACTGGAATGAAAAATCTAATTGATAGAGCGGTAATAGCATTTGGAAATAAACATGATATCAAATCTAAAGTAGCCGATTACGAAAAGATAGATGAGATACCATTTGACTATACCAGAAAGAAAATGAGCGTAGTTGTAAAACATAATGGACACTATAGAATGATAACAAAGGGAGCGCTGGAAGAAGTCCTAAAAGGCTGTAGCAATGCCAAGATAGATGGCGAGCATAGACCTCTTACTGAAGATATGGTAAGCACTATAAATAAAAATGCTGAAAATTTAGAAAAGCAAGGAATGCAAGTAATTGCACTAGCTTCAAAACGCGGAGATGAAACTATTACAGATGAAAGAGATATGGCTTTTATTGGGTTTGTAGCATTTTTAGATCCACCTAAAAAAGAGGTAAAAGCTACCATCAAAAAACTTAAAGAATATGGGATTGCTACTAAAATATTAACAGGGGATAATGCATATACTACAGAAAATATATGCAAATTAGTAGGAATACCTAATGATAAAATTTTATTGGGTAGTGACATAGACAAAATGTCTGAAGAGGAACTTGCCAAACAGGTTGAAGAAGTAAATGTTTTTGCCAGAATGAATCCATTACAAAAAGAAAGAATAATTACAACATTAAAGAAAAATGGCCATGTAGTGGGATACATGGGTGATGGAGTAAATGATGCACCATCATTACATAATGCAGATGTTGGAATTTGCGTAAATACTGCAAC
>CALXJQ010000055.1 GCA_944388665.1 uncultured Clostridia bacterium | reverse complement strand
TTTAAAACAGTTCTTCCAACTAATCCGGTTGCACCTATAATAGCAACTTTGTATTTAGTTTGCATTTTATACCTCCATAATAATTTTTACTTTATTTTATGCAAAATAGTGAAAAAAATTGCCAAAAATGTAAAAAAAGATGTTGCATAATTCTTCTAATAATAGTATAATAGTAAGTGTAGCTTAATAGAATATAACAAAATACTTTTAAAAGAGAGGGAATAAAATGGATTATTTGTATATACTAAGAGAAGCTCTAATGTGGATAATAACAATATATTGGTTATATCAACTAATAATTAGCTTATGCTCATTAGTAAAAATAAAAGAAAAACCATTATTAGTACGCAAAAATCACAGATTTATGGCTATAATACCAGCCCATAACGAAGAGGCTGTTGTTGGAAATTTGATAGATAGCTTAAAAAAGCAAAACTATGATAAAGATTTATATGACATATATGTAATTGCCGACAACTGTACAGATAACACTGCTAAAATTGCAAGAGAGGCTGGCGCAATTGTATATGAAAGATTTGATGAAACAAAAAAGACTAAAGGATATGCACTTGATTGGTTTTTAAAGCAAAAAATAGCTGAAAATGCGCCTTATGATGCATTTTTCGTATTTGATGCTGATAATATTGTAGATCCAAATTTTATAAAAAATATGAATAGAAAATTATGCCAAGGTGAAGATGTAGTTCAAGGATATAGAGACATTAAAAACCCTACTGATAATTGGATTACAGCAGGATATGCAATTTTCTATTGGACAATGCATAGATTCTATCATTTAGCAAGATATAATGTAGGATTATCTCCTCTACTAAATGGTACAGGATTTATGGTAAGATTTGATGTTGTTAAACCAGATGGATGGGATACAAAAACATTGACAGAGGATATCGAATTCTCTTTAAAAAGAATAATAAAAGGTAAAAAATTAGGATGGGCAACAGATGCAATAGTTTATGATGAACAACCAGTAAGCTTTAAACAAAGCTGGTCTCAAAGAAGCAGATGGACAGTTGGCCACATTCAATGTATTAAAGAATATACTAAAAAATTAGCTGTTTCAGCCAAAGAAAACAAAACAATGATGAACTTTGATGGATTTCTATATATAGTTGGAAGTATACCTATGTTTGTAATTACTTTAGTTTTACTAGGCACGAACTTCTTAATGTATGCTGGAGATGGAATGTCAGAATATGAACTATATATAAATATATTAAAATTCTTAATACCTACATTCTTATTACCAATAGGAATTGGTGTGTTAACAATGTTATTAGACAGAAGGCCAGTGAAACCAATGCTAAAAGGATTATTATGCTACCCTATATTTATGGGAACATGGCTATTAATAAACTTTAAATGTTTATTTAAGAGAGACACAAATTGGGAGAAAATTAACCACATCAGAAATATTAAAATTGGTCCTATTGATGAAGAAAAGGAGCAAGATACAGCTAAAGCAGTGGAAAAAGTATAAAAAAAGCACTTAAAAATCATAAAAAACAAAGAAAAATTCCAAAAAAGCTTGATTTTTTAAACAAAAGCGGGTATAATATAAAAGAATATACAACGACAGTTAGAGTGGGAACAAATCCCACTCTTCATTTTTGAAAAAGTGTGCCACTGGGACATACCTTTTTGGCACAAAAAGGAGGAAAAGAATTGGCAAATGTTGAAGAGAAAGTAGAGGCACTTGTTAAGCCGATTATTGAAGGGCTTGGATATGAGCTTTATGATGTAGAATATGCTAAAGAAGGTAAAAATTTTTATTTAAGAATTTTTATTGATAGTAATCAAGGCATTGACTTAAATGATTGTGAAAAAGTTAATGACGCAATAAATGATGTGCTTGACGAGGCTGATTATATTAAAGAGCAGTATTTTTTAGAAGTCTCTTCTCCAGGAATTGAAAGAGTTTTGAGAAAGGATAGGCATTTAGAACAAAATATAGGGAATATGGTTAGTGTAAAGCTTTTTAAAAAAGATGAAGACGGAAATAAAGAGTATGAAGGGATTTTAAAAGGGTTTGATGAAAACTATGTAAATATAGGGGCCGAAAACGATGATAAACAAAAATCTCTTGAGAGAAAGAATATAGCTCAAATTAAAACAGTATATAATTGGAATAAGTAAATAAAGTAAAAAAAAGGGAGGAATATAAAAATGAAAGAACAAGCAATTGACAATAAAGAGTTAATTATGGCTTTGGAAGATTTGGAAAAAGAGAAGGGAATAAAAAAGGATTATGTATTGGATTCTATTGAAACGGCGTTAGTCACAGCGTATAAAAGAAATTTTAATTCTCTTGAAAATGTAAAGGTAGAAATGGATAGAAATACTGGTGCAACGCATGTATATTCTGTGAAAGAGATAAAAGAAAAGGTAGAGAACCCTGAAACAGATATTAGTTTATCAGAGGCACAAAAAATAAATCCAGACTTGCAATTAGGTAATACTGTTAATGTGGAAATTGTGCCAAGAAACTTTGGCAGAATTGCTGCACAAACGGCAAAACAAGTTATTATACAGAAGTTAAGAGAGGCTGAAAGAGAGATTGTATTTAATGAATTTAATGACAGAAAAGGAGAAATTGTTTCAGGAATAATTCAAAAAGTAGATAAAAATATAGTTGTTATGGATTTAGGCAAATTAGAAGGCGTAATGCCTGCAAAAGAGCAAATTCCAACAGAGAGGTATCATGTAAACCAAAAGATTAAAGCATGCATTTTAGAAGTAGAAAAAGGAAGTAAAGGTGCACCACAAGTAATAGTTTCAAGAAGTCACCCAGACTTTGTACGCAAATTGTTAGAGTTTGAAATACCAGAAATATATGAAGGTGTAATAGAAATTAAAAGTGTTTCAAGAGACCCAGGTTATAGAAGTAAAGTAGCAGTATATTCTCCAGACCCAAATATAGATCCAGTAGGATCTTGTGTAGGCCAAAAGGGAGTAAGAATTCAAAATGTTATAAATGAATTAAATGGAGAGAAGATAGATGTAATTGAATGGAATGAAGACCCTTCTATATTTATAGCCTCAAGTTTGTTACCTGCACAGATTTTGGCAGTGGATATTAAGGAAGAAGAAAAATTTGCACAAGTTATTGTACCAGATGATCAATTATCATTGGCAATAGGTAAATCTGGTCAAAATGCTAGATTAGCAGCAAAACTTACAGGATGGAAAATAGACATAAAATCAGAGGGACAATTTAGAGAGCTGCTAGAGAATAAAGAAAAGGAAGAAAACATACAATAAAAGGGGGTTAAACAGGTGCAATGGCAACCACAAAGGACTTGTATTGGATGTAACCTGAAAAAAGACAAAAAAGAATTAATTAGAATTGCAAAAAATAAAAATAATGATATAGATGTTGATACAACAGGAAAAATGCAAGGCAGAGGAGCATATTTGTGTAACAATATAGAATGCTTAGAAAAGGCAAAAAAGACAAAAAAATTGGAGAGAACGCTAAAAATAAAAATCTCTGATGAAATTTATGAAAAAATAAGAGGTGTAATACTTGATAAATAAAAGAATATTGGGGTTAATAGGACTGTCAGCAAAAGCAAGAAATATTTGCTTTGGGGCAGATAGTGTGGAAATGAATATAAAATCAAAAAAAGTTTTCTTAGTTTTAATAGCTGAAGATGCATCAAACAGGACTCAGGAAAAATTTAAAAAAATTTGTGAAACTTATAAAATTCCGGTAATTATTGAAGGTACTATAGAAGAGCTAAGTAAGGCAATAGGAAAAAATAACAAAGCAATTATTGGAATAGAAAACAAAAACTTATCTGAAGAAATAGAAAAAATTAGTAATGGGGGTGATGTTATTGGGTAAGATTAAGATACATGAAATAGCTAAAAAGCTAGACTTAACCAGTAAGGAAGTATTAGACATTGCGAAAAAATTAAATATCGAAGCTAAGAGTCATCTTAGCGGAGTAGAAGAAAGCGAGGCAAAGAAAATAGAAGAGGAAGCAAAAAACATGATTAAAAACAAATCCGGTAACAAAGATGCAAGTGCTGAAAAAACTGTTAAAAGTAAAAATGAGCAGAAAGGTAAAACTGAAAAAACTTCAAAAAAAGCTGAAAAAAAGCAAGAAAAGGCGCCTGTTATTATAAGGCGAGAGGTAATAATTGAACAAGAAAAGCCAGATTCCAAGAAAGAAGCTACAAAAAAATCTGATAACAGAAATAACATTGGTTTTGTAGAAAGACGAAAAAATACGGACTATAACATTGTATATAGAAACAAAACAAGTAGACCAATGACAGTTAGTGAATTATTTGGATTAAATAAAGACAAAAAGCCAAAAGAAGAAGAAACAAAAGCAGATGAAATAACAGAGCCAAAGACAGAACCTCAACCACAGCCACAACAACCCGAATCAAATTTAAAGGTAGAAAAACCTCAAACAAAACCAACTGTAGAACAAAGCCAAGTAAAGCAACCACAAACAGTTGCTGAGGTAGAAAAAACTAAAGATAAAGTAACGAAACCAGAAAATGATCGTTTTAATAAAAACAATATAAATAATAAAAGGGAAAAGGAACAGCAATCAAAGATGAATAATCACAATAATAATAGAAACTACCAAAATAGAAGGCCAAATAACAACAATAACAATTTTGGCAAGAACAATAGGTTTAATAATAGAAACAAACCTTTAGATGAAAAAGGAATTGAAAAGAATATAAAAAACATAATGTCTTCAGAAGTCGGCGAAAAAGAGCCTATAAGAGAATATAACAAATCAATTGACAAACAGAAAAATAACAGTAGATTTGAAGAAAATAAAAACCCTAGAAGAAACAGAAATAAAAGAAACCATGAAGGAAATGACTTCGATCAGGGCAAATTAAAGAGCTTAAAGCAGACTGATAGATTGTCAAATATGTTTGATGAACAAGATGGCGGAATGCTTGACTACTATGACTTAACTACAGAGCGTGGAAGAAAAGGCAAAAAGAAAAATAATAAAGCTCAAGGAGAGAGAACAAAACAAAAAATATTTAAACTAACTGAAATAGAAATTCCAGAAACCATTACTGTAAAAGACTTAGCAGCAGAAATGAAAAAGACAACTGCAGAAGTAATAAAAAAATTATTATCTTATGGAATTATGGCAACAATAAATAATGAACTTGATTTCGATACAGCATACCTTGTAGCCCAAGAATTCGGAATAACTGCTAAAAAGAAAGAAACAGTAACAGAGGAAGACATATTGTTTGATGACTCAGAGGACAAAGAAGAAGACCTAGAAGTAAGACCACCTGTTGTAGTAGTAATGGGACATGTAGACCATGGTAAAACTTCACTTTTGGATACAATTAGAAAAACAAATGTTATAGAAGGTGAAGCAGGAGGAATTACACAAGCAATTGGTGCTTATAAAGTAAAAGTTAGAGATAGAGAAATAACATTCTTAGATACGCCAGGACATGAAGCATTTACTGCAATGAGAGCAAGAGGGGCTCAAATTACAGATATTGCAATACTTGTAGTTGCTGCAAATGACGGCGTAAAGCCACAAACAGTAGAAGCAATAAACCATGCTAAATCTGCAGGAATACCAATAATAGTTGCAATAAACAAAATAGATTTGCCAGATGCAAATGTAGAAAGAGTAAAAGAAGAACTAATGAAATATGACTTAGTACCTGAAGAATGGGGAGGCAACACAATAATGGTTCCAATTTCAGCTAAAAAGCATGAGAATATAGATCAATTGCTAGAAATGGTATTGCTAGAAGCTGATATATTAGAGCTAAAAGCTAATCCACATAAACAAGCGAAAGGAACTGTAATAGAAGCAAGGCTAGACCAATCAAGAGGTGCAATTGCAACAATGCTAGTACAAAGAGGAACTTTAGATGTTGGGGATACAATAGTTGTAGGATCTTCAATTGGTAGAATAAGGGCAATGAAGGATGATAAGGGAAAAAGCGTTAAATCAGCAGGCCCTTCAACACCAGTAGAAATAATGGGATTAACAGATGTGCCAGAAGCTGGTGATACTTTCTATGAAGTTAAAAACGAAAAAATGGCTAAACATTTAATAGAAAGAAGAAAACGTCAAGCTAGGGAAAAAGCAATTAATTCAGTTACAAAAGTAACATTAGACAACTTATTTAGCCAGATGGAACAAGGAAAACTAAAAGTATTAAATCTAATTGTAAAAGCTGATGTTCAAGGCTCTGTAGAAGCTGTATCACAAAGTTTGGAAAAACTACAAAATGAAGAAGTAAAAGTAAAAGTTATACATGCTGCGGTAGGTGCTGTAAACCAATCAGATGTAACACTTGCAAAAGTTTCTAATGCAATAATAATAGCATTTAATGTAAGGCCAGACCACAATGCAAAAGAAATGGCAGAAAAAGATGGAATAGAAATCAAGCAATATTCTGTTATTTATCAAGTAATAGACGACGTAGAAGCTGCTATGAAAGGAATGCTTGAACCTAAATATGAAGAAAAAGTAATAGGAAATGCAGAAGTAAGGCAAACCTTCAAAATTTCAAATGTAGGAACAGTAGCAGGATGCTATGTAACTTCTGGAAAAGTTGAAAGAAATGCAGGAGTAAGGGTAATACGTGATAATGTAGTAATTCATGATGGACATTTGGCAACATTAAAAAGATTTAAAGATGATGTAAAAGAAGTGTCAAAAGGATTTGAATGTGGAATTCAAATAGAAAATTACAGTGATGTAAAAGAAGGAGACATAATAGAAGTTTACATCATGGAAGAAATCAAAAAGTAGAGTTGGAGGAATGTGCTATGCCAGAAAGCAAAAATAGACTAGGACGTATAGATGAGGAATATAGGAAAGCCTTAAGTAATATAATTAGTTATAAACTAAAAAACCCAAATATAACGGGGCTTATAAGTGTAACTAAAGTCAAAGTAACTAATGACTTAGAATATGCTAAAGTGTATGTTAGCATATTAAATTCAAAAGATATAAAAGAAACAATGGCTGCTTTAAAAAAGTCTAGCGGTTTCATAAGAAGCGAATTAGCAAGAAGTGTTAACTTAAGAAAAACTCCAGAATTAATTTTTGAGCTAGATGATTCGATGGAATATGGAGAAAAAATAGACACCATTTTAAAGCGAATAATGCCAAAAAAAGAAGGAGAAGAATAAAGTATGACGTTAGATGAAATTTTAAAAGAAATAAAAAATGCTGAAACGATAGTAATTTTAACACATGAGTCGCCAGATGGAGATGCAGTGGGAAGTTCTTTGGCAATGAGACTAATTGCCAAAGAGCTTGGAAAAAATGCAGATGTAATAATACCAGAATATTCAAGATTGTTCAATTTTTTGCCAGGTGCAAGCGAAATCAAAAAAGATTCTGATGTAGAAAAGTATGATTTAGCAATAGCAGTTGATTGTGCTGATTTAAAAAGACTTGTTGCAAATGAATATTTTACAAATGCTGCAAAAACCATAGTAATAGACCATCATGGAAGCAATACAATGTTTGGAGACTATAATTATGTAAATCCTGCATCACCAGCATGTTGTGAAGTTTTAGCAGGAATGCTTCAGTACTATGAATTAAACATATCAAAAGACTTAGGTACTTGCTTAATGACAGGAATCATCACAGACACAGGAGGCTTTCAACATAGAGGTGTAAGCCCAGAAACATTCGAGCTTGCTGCAGAATTATTAAGCAAAGGAGTAGATATACCATATATTTATAAAATGACACTTAGAACAAAAACTAAGGCTAATTTTGAGTTGCAAAAAAGAGTAATAGATAGAATGGAATTCTTTGAAGACGGAAAAGTAACATTCTCATATATCACAAAGCAAGACGAAAAAGAAGTAAATGCAGAGCCAGGAGACCACGAAGGACTAGTAGAAATTGGAAGAGAAATAGAAGGAGTAGAAGTTTCAATATTTATTAGGCAGAGAGAAGATAAAAATGCCTACAAGGTCTCAATGAGGTCAGGTGACTTAATAAATGTATCTGACATTTGCTTTATATTTGGAGGTGGCGGACACCAAAGGGCTGCAGGTGCAGTGATTCAAGGTGATGTAGAGCAAGTAAAGAAAAAAATACTAAAAGAAGTAGAAAAGGCATTTGAAAAAGCCAAAGGAATGAAATAAATGGATGGAATAATTGTAATAAATAAACCTAAAAATTGTACATCGCATGATGTTGTATATAAAGTAAAAAAAATATTTAATGAAAAAGTAGGACATACTGGAACATTGGACCCACTAGCAACAGGGGTCCTTCCTTTGTTAATTGGAAAAGGAACCTTATGCTCAAAATACTTAATCAATCATGATAAGACTTACGAAGTAGAGCTAACACTTGGAAAGAAAACTGATACTGCAGATTCAGAAGGTAAAATTATCGAAACAAACGATGTACCTACGGAAATTTTAAAGCAACAAAATGTTGAAAAAGTGTTAAATAGTTTTATAGGAAAACAGAAGCAAATTCCACCGATATATTCAGCCATAAAAGTAAAAGGCAAAAAGCTATATGAATATGCTAGAAAAGGCCAAGAGGTCGAAATTCAGCCAAGAGAGATAGAAATATATAGCATTAATTTAATGAAAATAAATTCTGAAACAAAAAAAATAGAATTTCAAGTACATTGTTCTAAAGGAACATATATAAGAACACTGTGTGAAGATATTGCCGAAAAATTAAGTACTGTGGGATATATGTCAGAATTAAATAGAATACAAGTGGGAACATTTACTTTGTCTGAAGCAGTTTCAATAGAAAATTTAGAAAAGGCTCCAAAAGAGAAATATCTAATTCCAATAGAAAAAGTTTTTGAAAAATGTGGTTCAATAGAACTTAAAGACGTAAGTTTAAAAAAATTTTTAAATGGAGTAAAAATAACTAAAAATGAACCTGATGGAGTTTATAGAATATATAATAAGGGCACATTTGTTGGGACTGGAATTTTAAAAGACGGAAAATTAAAAAGAGATATAATATTATGATTCGCAAAATATTATGCATAAATTTATTAAAATGCTCAAAAAATATTTAAAAAAAGTAAAATTTATGTTATACTATCTATAGTATAGAAAAGAGAGGTGTATTGCTTATGATACAAGTAACTAATATTCAAGATTTAAAAACAGCAATAAATAAAAATGGAGAAATGGTTATTACTATGAATAATAATGATATAGTAATTATGAAAATGGAAGAATATAAAGAAAAAATGTTGGAAAAAGATATAGAAGAACATTTACTAAAATCAGAAGATGACATGAAACATGGTAGGGTAAGAAATGCAAGAGAAGTTTTTAAAGAATGGAAGGAGAAATATGGAATATAGCGTTAAGCTAACGGATGAGTTCTTAGAAGAATTTGAAGAAATATGTGATTATATTTCTGATAAACTAAAAAATATAAGTGCCTCAAATAGATTAAGAGAAAAAGTAATATATAATATTCTTTCGCTAGAAAATTCTCCAAAAATGTATACTGAAATAGAAAAGACAGCTAGAACAAAACTAAAATATAGAAAAATGATTGTGAACAACTATGTTATTTTATAAGAATAAAACCAAATCGCTTCTCATATATTTTAATAAAAATATATGAGGAGTG
>CALXJQ010000054.1 GCA_944388665.1 uncultured Clostridia bacterium | reverse complement strand
TATGCAGCAATTGCAAATGGTGGTGAATATATAACACCAACATTCTATACAAAAGTTGTAGATGCCGATGGAAATACAGTTTTAACCCCAAAACAAGAAAGGACAAGAGTCATTTCAGAGCAAAATGCATACATAGAGCAAAGCATATTACAAGAGCCTGTAAAAAATTCTAGCGGAACAGCTACTTATTGTGCTATAAAAGGAATAGACGTAGCTGCTAAAACAGGAACAACTGATAATAGCTATGATAGATGGCTTTGTGGTTTTACACCATATTATGCTGCAGCATGTTGGTTTGGATATGACAATCAAGAAGAGGTAAGATATAATGGAACAAACCCTGCAGGACAAATTTGGGATGCTATTATGACAGACATACATAAAGACTTACAAAGTGCAACATTTACAGAGCCAAGTGGAATTGTACGACAGAAAGTATGTAGAGTAACAGGAGGTTTGGCAACTTCAAGCTGTTCAAACACTTATGATGAAATATTTACTCAAGATAACTTGCCAGACAAATGCGAAGGACATGGCTCTCAGCAAATATGTAGTGAATCTGGAAAAATTGCAACACCATATTGCTCTCAATATTGCGAGGTAAAGACAAATTACTTTGGCTCTGTAATTCCAAAAGAACAATTAGGACTATGGAAAGCAGTTAATGGTTCTACATCTTCAGGAACTAAAATTACACAAACTTGTACACTTCATACTGAGCCAAAAGAGGAAGAGCAACCAAAAGAAAATAATACTACAGGTGGAAATACTACAAATACTGTAAATACTAATAATTCAACATCAGGAGGAAATACAACAACAAAACCTAGTACAAATACATCAGGAAATTCAACCTCAAATACAAACACTGCAGGAAATACCACAAACACTAATAAACCAAGTTCAGACACAAATACAAACACAAATACAAATACTGACACAGATACAGTTAGAGAAAATTAATCTAAAAGGAGGTCATAATTTGGACATATATTTTTATAATACTTTAACTAAAAAAAAGGAAAAATTTATTCCAATTGACAGCAAAGAAGTTAAAATATATTCATGTGGACCTACAGTATATAAAGATGCAACAATAGGAAACATGAGGACAAATATATTTCAAGATATTTTAAGAAGAACCTTGGAATACAATGGATATAAAGTAAAACAGGCAATGAATTTAACAGATGTAGGGCACCTAGTTTCAGATGGGGATGAAGGCGAAGACAAGATGATAAAATCTGCAAAAGAGGAGCACAAGACTCCTCAAGAAATTGCAGAACATTACACAAAAGCATTTTTTGAAGACCTAAAAGCACTAAATATAGAAATGCCAGAAATAATTTGTAAAGCAACAGATCACATTCAAGACATGATTAATTATGTGCAAAAATTAATGGAAAAAGGCTATGCTTACGAAACCTCTACAGCAATTTACTTTGATGTATCTAAATTAGATAAATATCCAGTTTTGTCTAACTTAGATGTCGAAAAACAAAAAGCAGGTGCCAGAGTAAAAGTTGACCCAGAAAAGCGAAATCCTTATGACTTTGCTTTATGGATAAAGGCTCCAGCAAATCACATAATGAAGTGGGATAGTCCATGGGGGCCAAGCTACCCAGGGTGGCATATAGAATGTTCGGCAATGGGACAAAAATACTTGGGCGAGCAATTTGACATACACACAGGTGGAATAGACCTAATTCCTACACATCATGAAAATGAAATAGCACAAAGCAAGGGAATGTGTGGCAAAATACCAGCAAGATATTGGATGCATGGAGAATATCTTTTAATAAATGGCGGAAAAATGTCTAAAAGTTTAGGCAATGTATACTTAATAAAAGACATAGTAGAAAGAGGCTATAGTCCACTAGTATACAGGCTATTTACATATACATCTCATTATAGAAACAAGCTAAACTTCACTTGGGAAGCAATAGAATCAACAGCAAAATCATACAAGCGCTTAAAAAGCGGCTATCAGGCACATCTAAATGGCTCAGAACAAATAGAAGAGAGCATAATAGACGATTATGCACAAAGGTTTAATAGTGCAATTAATGATGACTTAAATATGCCACTTGCAATGAGCGTAGTTTGGGAAATTATAAGAAGCGAGAAAAAGTCACCAAAATTTGCTGAACTTTTATTAAAATTTGACACAGTTATGGGACTAAAAATAAATGAAGAGAACGAAGAGCAAGCTGAAGAAATCCCAGAAGAAATATTAAAATTAGTAGAAGAAAGAAAAGTGGCTAGAGAAAATAAAAATTGGCAAGAATCAGACAGACTAAGAGACCTAATAAATGAAAAAGGTTATGAAATAAAAGATACCCCTGAAGGGGCAAAAATTAATAAAAAATAAAGGGAGGAATTAAAAATGGCAGTTTTATTACCAGGAGGAGCAGGATATATAGGAAGTCATACTGCAGTAGAATTATTAAATGCAGGAAAAGAAATTATCATTATAGATAATTTTTCAAATAGCAAACCAGAGGTACTAGAAAACATAAAAAAAATTACAGGAAAAGACTTTAAATTTTATGAAATGGACTATGCAGACAAAGAAAAATTAGAAAAAGTTTTTCAAGAAAATAAAATTGATGCTGTATTAAACTTTGCAGGATACAAAGCAGTAGGTGAATCTGTGCAAAAACCACTTGAATATTATACTAATAATGTTTCAGGTTGTTTAGTTTTATTAGATACAATGAGAAAATATAATTGCAAAAAATTTATTTTCAGTTCATCTGCAACTGTGTATGGTGAGCCAGAAAAAATTCCTCTAACAGAAGATTGCAAAACAGGTGGTACAACAAATCCTTATGGTACTACAAAATTATTTATAGAGCAAATACTAAAAGATTTATATAAATCAGATAATTCTTGGGACATTGGAATTTTAAGATATTTCAACCCTGTAGGTGCACATGAAAGTGGACTAATTGGAGAAGAGCCACAAGGCATTCCAAACAATTTAATGCCTTACATCGCAAGAGTGGCAGCAGGAAAGCTAAAAGAATTGTCTGTTTTTGGCAATGATTACGATACACCAGATGGAACAGGAGTTAGAGATTACATACATGTAGTAGATTTAGCTAAAGGCCATGTAAATATGCTAGAAAAACTAGATAAAGAAGAAACAGGCCTATTTATATATAATTTAGGAACAGGAAAAGGCTACAGTGTACTTGACATGGTAAAAGCCTTTGAAAAAGCTACAGGCAAAAAAGTTCCTTATAAAATAGCTCCACGTAGAGCAGGAGACATTGCAGCATGCTATGCAGACCCTACAAAGGCTAAAAAAGAGCTTGGCTGGGAAGCCACAAAAACACTTGAAGATATGTGCTTAGACTCTTGGAACTATGTAAAAAACAAACAATAATATGCAAGAAAAGAGGAAAATTATGATTGATTTTAAACACGAAATAATTAATGCAATAAAAAAAGCTGTAGACTTTGACATAAGTGAACAAGATTTACACAAATACATAGAAAAACCTAAAAACAGTGCAAATGGGGACTATGCATTTCCATGTTTTAGTTTTGCAAAACAACTAAAAAAATCACCACAAGAAATAGCAGAAAATTTAAAACAAAAAATAAAAATTAGTCCAGAATATGTGCAAGAAATAAAAGTAAGTGGTCCATACCTAAATTTTTACATAAATAAAATAACACTAACACAAGAAGTATTAAATGAAATTAGCAAAAATCAAGAAAATTACGGAAAATCTAAAATAGGAGAAGGCAAAACAATAGTTATAGACTACTCAGCACCTAATATTGCAAAGCCATTCCACATTGGCCACTTAAAAACAACAGTAATAGGAGGAGCTTTATATAATATCTATAAATATTTAGGCTATAACACAATAGGTGAAAACTTTTTAGGAGATTATGGCACGCAATTTGGAAAATTAATAGAAGGATATAAAAGATGGGGCAAAGACTATGACTTAACTCAAAATCCTATAGATAAACTAGGTGAAATATATAAAAGAATAAATGACTTATGTAGTGAAGATGAACAAGTTTTAGAAGCAGCACGCGAAGACTTTAAACAATTGGAAAATGGAAAAGAAGAATATGTAGAATTATGGAAAAAATTTAGAGATGTGAGTATCAAAGAATTTCAAAAAATATATGACTTGCTAGGTAGCCATTTTGATTCTTGGAAAGGCGAGGCCTTTTATGCCACAAAAACAGATGAAGTAATACAAATATTGCAAGACTCTGGAAGGCTAGTAGAATCTAATGGTGCAAAAGTAGTTGACTTAACAGATGAAGGCATAGATACGCCATGCATTATTTGCAAATCTAATGGTTCAACAATTTATGCAACAAGAGACTTGGCAGCAATTCTATATAGAGCAAGAACTTATGATTTCGATAAATGCCTATATGTAACATCTTATGAGCAAAATTTGCACTTTAAACAAATCTTTGCAGTAGCAAAGTTATTAGGAATAAAAGAAAAATGCATAAAAGGCCTAAAGCATGTTTCTTATGGCATGGTAAGATTACCATCAGGGAAAATGTCTACAAGAGCAGGAAATTTCGTAAAAGTAGAAGATTTATTACATGAAACAATAGAAGAAGCTAAAAAAATAATAGAGGAAAAAAATCCAGACTTAAGCAACAAAGAAGAAGTAGCAAAAAAAGTTGGAATAGGAGCAGTCATTTTCAATAGCCTTGCAACAAGCAGAAACAAAGATGAAATATTTGATATAAAAGCAATGCTAAACTTCCAAGGTGAAACAGGGCCTTATATTCAATATATGTATGTACGTACAAAAAGCGTTTTAGAAAAAATAGAAAATATGCCAAAATTTGAACAGCTTAAACTAGAAAATTTACAAGATGAATATTCAATAGCCATAATAAAACTATTGTATGACTTCGAAAACATACTAGTTGAAGTAACAGAAAAAGAAGAACCATCAATACTTGCGCGATATTTGTTAGATTTAGCAAAAGCATATAGCGTATTTTACAATGAAAATAGAATAATAGTTGAAGATGAAGAAGTTAAAAATGCAAGAGTTTATTTGACTGCTTGTGTAAGTAAAGTTCTAAAAATTGGCGCAAATTTATTGGGTATTGATATGCCAAACAAGATGTAATTCGTTATCTAGCAAAAAAAGAAGTGAGGAATAAATATGCAACTAACTACAAAAAATATAGTAAGAACAATATCTCTGATTTTACTTGTGGGACTATTTTGCGTGATTTTTGGATTTTCAAATCAAAATTCAGAAGAATCTTCAGGCTTAAGCAAAAAAGTTACTGAAGCAGTATTATCACACATATCTTATGTGCAAAATTTAGATGATGCCTCAAAACAAGATGTTTATGAAACAGCAGAAAAAATTGTGCGCAAACTAGCGCACCTTTCAATTTACACATTAGTTGGAATTCTAGCAGCAATCTTTACATACACATATACAGTACCAGCTAAAGCACAAGTTACAGTTAGTGCCTTGATAGGTGCTGCCTATGCAACTTTAGATGAACTTCACCAAACTTTAATACCAGGAAGAACAGGAAGATTAGGCGATGTGGCCTTAGACACAATTGGTGTGTTAATTGGAATTTGCCTAGTTTTTATGATAATTGCAATTTATCAACGCATTAAATCAATAAATCACTAATTTTAGAAATTTATTGACTAATTTATACTAAAAGGATAAAATAAAGAAAAAATAAAAAACGCGAGAAGGGAATGAAAAAAATGGGAAAACATTCAAGTGAAGAAGATATACCAAAAGCATTAAGAAAGGACAAAGGCGCTAAAAAGGGCAAAAAGAAAGGAAAAGGACTAAAAGTATTTGGCACAACAGTTCTAATTCTATTAGTAATTTTTGTTGCAATAATAGGGGCAATTTATTGGTATATAAATGATAAATTAGGAAAAATGCAACAAATAAATATAAATCAAGACGAACTAGGAATTTCAAAAGAAGTTTCTGAAAACTTAAGTGGATATAGAAATATTGCAATTTTTGGCGTTGATAGTAGAGACGATAATCTTGATAAAGGAAATAGAAGTGACTGTATAATAATTGCAAGCTTAAATAATAGTACAAAAGAAGTTAAACTAGTTTCTGTATATAGAGACACATTTGTACAAATAGAAGGTCACGGACTAGATAAAATTACACATGCATATTCTTATGGCTCTGCACCACTTGCGCTAAATACTCTAAATACAAACTTAGACTTAAACATACAAGAATTTGTAACAGTAAACTTCGACTCTGTAGCAGAAGCAGTTGATCAACTTGGTGGAGTAACAATAAACATAGAATCACAAGATGAGCTTAAATATTTGAACTCATATATAGACGAAACAGCCAGAGTAACTGGCAAATCAGCTGAAAAGGTAAAATCAACTGGAAATCAAACACTAAATGGCGTACAAGCAGTTGCATATTCACGTATAAGATATACCTCAGGTGGAGACTACAAAAGGACAGAAAGAATGAGAACAGTAATTGAAGCAATGGTAAACAAATTAAAAACAAAAAGTATCGGAGAAATAAATTCATTTTTAGATGCAATATTGCCAAAAGTTTATACAAATATTAGAAGCAGTGATATCTTTGCATTATTGCCAAGTTTAGCAAGTTTTAAAATTACTGAAAGCATTGGATGGCCTTACGAGACAAAAGGAATTACATTAGATAGATGGTATGGGGTTCCTGTTACGCTAGAAAGTAATGTAAAAAAATTGCATGAGGACATGTTTGGAGATGCTAATTATACGCCTTCAGCTGCTGTACAAGAAATAAGTGATAAGATTGTAACCAAAACAGGTTATAGTGACTAATTTGACAATTAAAGGCTAGAAAGGTTAATATAGAACGCTTCTAGCTTTTTGATGATATAATGATTAATATTAGTTATAACTATAATTGAAAAAACATGTAAAATCTTAAAGTTTTTTCATAATTTTGAAAAAACTTGACTATAATATTAAAAGATAGTATAATTATAGTTAGGAGGAGATTTCATGGAAAGAATAAATAGAGATGCTTATTTATCTATATTAAAAAATTTCAAAGATCAGCAAATAATAAAAGTTATAACAGGAATTAGAAGATGTGGAAAATCTACATTATTAGAAATATATCAAGCTTATTTAAGAAATAATGGAGTAGAAGAAAATCAAATAATATCAATAAATTTTGAAGATGCAGATTATGAAAAATTACAAGATAGAAAAAAATTATATGAATATATTAAAGCAAAATTGGTTAAAGGGAAAAAAACTTATGTATTTTTAGATGAAATCCAAAATGTAAATGAATTTGAAAAAACAGTAGATAGCTTATTTATAAATAAAGATGTGGATTTATATATAACAGGTTCAAATGCGTATTTATTATCTTCAGAGTTAGCTACATTATTAACAGGGAGATATATTGAAATAAAAATGTTACCATTATCATTTAAAGAATATGTATCTGCTTTTGAAGACAAAACAGATATATCAAGAAAATTTAGAGATTACTTAAGATATAGTTCTTTCCCTCAAGTAGTAGAATTGTATAAAATTAATCCAGAAAATATCAATTTGTTCTTAGACGGTATATATAATACAATTTTATTTAAAGATGTAATGCAGAGAAAAGGAATAACAGATAGGAATTTATTAGAAAGAGTTACAAAATATTTATATGATAATATAGGAAATAGAACTAGCATGAAAAGCATAAGTGATAATATTGAAGGTGTAGCAAAAAATGCATCATACAATACAATCTCAAATTATGTAGATGCACTTATAGATAGTTATTTAATATTTAAAGCTAACAGATATGATATAAAAGGAAAAGAATATTTAAAAACTCAAGAAAAATACTATGCAGTAGATATAGGACTAAGATATTATATGCTAGGTCAAGGTTCTGGTAGAGATATGGGACATATATTAGAAAATGTTGTATATCTTGAATTGTTAAGACGAGGATATGAAGTATATATAGGAAAATATGATGAATTAGAAGTTGACTTTGTTGCTAAAAAACCTGAAAATACAGTTTATTATCAAGTTGCATTGACAACTAGAGCGGAAGGTGAAGAAAAAAATAGAATTTTAGATAGAGAACTAACACCATTAAAGAAAATAAATGATAATTATCCTAAATATATTTTGACATTGGATGATGACTTGGATGCTGATTTTGATGGGATAAAAAAGATAAATGTATTGGATTGGTTACTTGAAACAAAAAATTAAATGAATAAACTACTCCTTTATATGTAAAAATAAATATAAAGGAGTAGTTTATTATTTTACTTCAGAAACGCTAAATTTCGACATAATTTCACAAAATATGTCACTAACTTTAACAAAAAAGCGAAAACCACTAGACAAAACACTCGAATAAATGTATAATGTTGTATAGTAAAAAATGTACTATGGGGGAGCAAAAATGGATTTTAAAGGGGAAAAATCATATAATGCGACATATTACAATCAGGATGTCACGGGCAATGCTACACAAGCATTGACGAGAAAAATTACTTCTTTGGACCGAAGTAAAATAATATTAAAATTTGAGAGTATGACTAAAAAGTTAATTGATATAATGGCTGGAATTATAGGAACAATATTATTAATACCACTTACAATAGGGGTATTTATTGGAAATCTGATAAATGGAGATAAAGGTCCAATATTTTATAAGCAAAAAAGAATAGGAAAAGACGGTAAAGAATTTACAATGTATAAATTCCGTTCTATGGTCGTTGGGGCAGATGAGATACTTTTTAATTATTTAGAAAAAAATGAAGAAGCAAAAAAAGAATATAAAAAATACAAAAAACTAAAAAATGATCCTAGAATAACTAAAGTTGGAAAATTTCTCAGAAAAACAAGTTTAGATGAATTCCCTCAATTCATTAATGTTTTAAAGGGAGAAATGAGTTTGGTTGGCCCACGCCCATATTTGCCACGAGAAAAAGAAGAAATAAATGGCTTTTTTAAATATATAACATCTCTAAAGCCAGGAATTACTGGCTATTGGCAAATAAATGGAAGAAATGATGTTACATTTGTGGACAGGCTACAAATGGACATGGATTATTACTACCGTCATACATTAAAGATAGATATAAAAATTGTATTAAAAACTGTTGGAAAAATAGTAAAAAAAGAAGGGGCTGTTTAAACTATATGAAAATATTAATGGTTAATAAGTTTTTATATCCGCGTGGAGGTGCAGAAACTTATATACTAAAAATTGCAAACTATTTAAAAGGGCAAGGGCATGAAGTTCAATTTTTTGGTATGTTTAGCAAAAAAAATATAGTAGGTAATGATGCTGAGCAATATACTAAAGAAATGGACTTCCATACTTCAAAAATGAAAAGATTATTATATCCATTTAAAATTATATATTCATTTGAAGCTAAAAGAAAAATAAAAAAAATAATTAATGATTTTAAACCAGATGTAATCCATTTGAATAATATTAATTTTCAGTTAACACCTTCTATTATAGATGTTGCATATAAAATGAAGATTCCAGTTGTCCAAACTGTGCATGATTATCAAATGATTTGTCCAAATCATTTATTATATAATAAAAATGGAATTTGTGAAAAATGTCTAAAAGGCAGTAAGTGGAATTGCACTAAATATAATTGTATACATGGAAGCAAAGTAAAAAGCATCATTGGGAGTATAGAAGCTATTTTAT